>CAINDT010000408.1 GCA_903847495.1 uncultured Actinomycetes bacterium | reverse complement strand
TGAGCTGCGTCTCGGTGATGCCGAGTTTCGCGGCGGCCGCCGCGAGGTCGGGCATATTGCCGCCCATCGGCGGCATCGCCGTGATCTGCGTGGCATCGACGACGCCGTGGAAGCAGCGGATCGACGACGTGGCGTCCGTCGTGTTCGGCAGGACGTAGTGGTAGATGCCCTTGGGGAACTCCGGCGTCGCGCTCTTGATGCCGTTGCAGCGATCGAGCGACTTGACCGGCACGGTCTTGCCGTTGATGTCGCGGGGGCCGTAGATCGGAAAGCCGTCTAGGGCAACGCCGATCAGATGCGATGGGCCAGATGCGGTGTCGACCTTGCTCGTGATGCACGTCGAGCCCGCGTGGTAGTGGTACTGCCCCACATCCGGCGTCGGATGGCCGCTGCATTGGTCGACGAACCACACCTTCGTCCCGTCCGACTGCGTGAGCGAGAAGTTGCTCGACATCGCCACGGTCGTGCCGTCGCCCTCGTAGGGGTTGTA
Source organism: uncultured Actinomycetes bacterium (assembly GCA_903847495.1). Lineage (GTDB taxonomy): Bacteria > Actinomycetota > Thermoleophilia > Gaiellales > F1-60-MAGs149 > F1-60-MAGs149. The sequence continues at coordinate 1,368 of CAINDT010000408.1, read as the reverse complement.
GAGCACGGCCCCGGAGATCATCAGTCCGATGGAGCCCAGCGGCGAATCGGTGATCGTGGACGAGTACTCGGGCTTCGTCGGAATCGTGTACGAGAGCGACTGCGCCTTGGTCGGGTCCTTGACGATGTGCGCCGTCGATGCCGACGGCACAGCGACCTGGGCGTTCGGCACCGCGTAGTACGCGTCGCGCTTGTGGTTGGGGATGTCGTTCGTGGAGAGCTTGACCGACGTGCTGCCGTAGGAGGCCTTGACGACGGAGGCCCACTTGGCCGCCTTGAGCGCCGCCCGCGTGCTGGTGCCGCCCTTGGCGGTGACAGCTGCCTGCGCGGTGCTCGTGCTCGTGCTCGTGTCGTTCCCGCCTACCTGCGAGTAGAGGTACCCGCCGACACCGCTCGCGATGCAGAGGGCGATGACTGCGCCGATGACTACTGCCGCTTTCCTGCACATGCGAACTCCTCGTTTCCGGCGCGTAGCGCGAATTCGCATGAAGTTACCTGAGTAACTATTTTTGGTCAAGTTACCCAGGTAAGAATTTCTCAGGATGTAGACTGCCCGCATGCGCTTGCGACTCGGCAAGAGCGGCGAGCCCCCGCCGAAGCCAACCCCGGCGATGCTCCGCGTGATGCCGCGCTCTCTCCTCTCGATCTCGACAGCGCTGACGCTCGGCCGGTCCAGCACGCTCTTCCCGCGCTGGATGGGGGCGAAGATCGAGGCCAAGCACGACATCACGTCGGGCCGACTCGTCCTGATGTGGCTCCTGTCGCGCTTCGGCGAGATGCGCATGGGCGCCGCCGCGCAGATGCTGGATCTCACGCCGCGCGCCATCACCGGCCAGGTCGACGGCCTCGAGGACGATGGCCTCGCCCAGCGGCGCGCGAGCGAGGAGGATGGCCGCGTCGTCTACGTGAGCCTCACGGACAAGGGCTCCGCGCTGATCTCGAGAATCGAGCCGGATCTGACCGAATCTTTCACCTCCCTCTTCTCCTGCCTGGAGAAGTCGGAGATGCGGGAGCTGATCCGCATCACGGAGAAGCTGACCGATCACATGAAGGCGCAGCTCGACGACGCCTCCGGCGACTGAGCGCCGGACCCGCCGCCTACACTCCGATCAGCTTGCGCAGCTCTTGCCAGACGATGTGGTGGAAGTGCGAGATCGACGACTCGGAGCTCGCCATCAGCCGCCCGTAGGGCACCGCGCGTGACGTCATGTTCTGCTGCTGCGCGGCGACGACGCCGTAGTCCTCGCGCATCGTGGCGAGATACATCTCGTTCCAGTCGTCGGCGATCGTGCGGTCGATCGTCGGGTTCTCGAGCACGTCCCAGTCGATCGTGCAGGACTCGGGCGTGACGGGCCGCACCTTCATCCAC
>CAINDT010000407.1 GCA_903847495.1 uncultured Actinomycetes bacterium | reverse complement strand
GCGGTAAAAGCTGATGTCCACCGCCCCGACCGGCACCTCGACGCCCGTCGTGTCCTTGATGCGATCGCGGATGCGCTCGGCGATCGGCACACCGCGCGAGCGGATGCCAACCAGGTGCACGTTCGTCAGATCAGGGTGCCGCTCCACGATCTCCGAGCCGATCCGCGCAAGCGTGCGCGAGATCTGATCAGCGTCAAGAAGGGTGCGCGTCCTCTGGCTGCTCACCGGCGCACGCGCCGGTCGCGGGAGACGTACTGCATTCGATCAGGGCTCCTTCCCGGCCTCACAGGACCGGGTTAAAGGGGCGGACTAGGTCGAGCACTGACGTTAGTCGACCTATCGGACGACGCGCGACGACGGGCCCAATCGGCCGTTGCGGCTACTCAGGCAGATACATCGTGAGGGTGAAGTACACCCAGGCGCCCTTGTACCGGACGACGTCTTCACCGCGTGCGCCCATGTACTTGCCGGTCCCGCCAACGATCGCGCGTCGCCATACCTCACCGGGCTTGAGCGGCAACGAAGCGTTGAAATGACCGGGCGCGTAGAGCGTCTCGTAGATCGCGTTACCGCCACCGAAGTAGAGGTTGACGCTGCTGTACGCCATCGACGTGTCAGCACCGGCGGCGCCCGAGATGATGCTCGTGAACACGCCGCGCTCACCGACCTTGCGGCCCTGGAGGGTGTAGAGCGGCACCGGCTGGTAGACGACCATGTCGCCCGCGCCCATCCCGCCGCCGTCCTTGTTCATATCCATCTTGATCGGCGTCGCGGGCTTGCTCTTGAACTTCAGCACGACCTTGCGATCGGCCATGGCGGGCGCGGCGACGACGCCCAGGGCGGCGAGTGCTGTGACCACGAGGGCGACACGCACCCCGCGCTTCTTGACATTCGTGACAGTGCTCATAGGCGAAGTGAACCACATCGATCCGAAGTACGCGCGACGAGTGCGTGCGATGCCACACGAGCGTCACGTGGTCCGCAGGAAGTGCTCCAGTTAGACTGAATTCGACCCAAGCGGGTCGACCCAGCCGCGATGCTCATCGCGGTCACGCCGATCGTCGCGAGCCGACAGAAGGAGCCATGGCCCGTTGGAAATGAGCATGACGAACTACGCCGAGTACGGCACGCTCTGGGGCGCCGCGATCATCTCGTGGCTCATCGTCGGCGTCCGCGTCATGGGGCTCTGCCGCACGAGTGGGGTCGCGCACGGCTGGCTCGCATTCGTCCCGGTCGCCAACTTCATCGTCTGGGCCCGCCTCGCCGGCGCGAACCCGTGGCTCGTGCTCACCTGGATCTTCCCGCCGATCGGCGCCATCTTCTCGTTCGTCTGGCTCTACCGAATCTCGGTCCACACGCGCTCGACCACCCCGTGGTTCTGGTTCTACCTCGTGATCAAACTGGTCACGTTCGCTGTCATCCCCATCGGGGGCACGGTGAGCCATCTCATCTCGCTGGTCGGCACGCTCGTCGTGATCGGCGCCCTGTGGATCATCTTCGATCCCGCCAAGCCGATCCGCACGGCCGCGCGCGCCTAGCGCCCTCCGCGCCCGCGCGGAGGGTGTGTCCGCGCGGATGTCGCGTCGGGTCTTGGGCACTGGGAGTGATACGACAGCCGCCCGACACGGGCGACCGCATAGGCGCTATCCCGTGACAGCAGCGACGCGCAGGCAGGCGTCGAGGCGCGCCTCGCGCACCGTTGTGCGCTTTACGCGATCGGGTGTGCTGAAGACCGTGCTGAGCCTGACCTTGACGGGACGGCACGGCAGCAGCGTGCGCGCGCGGCGACCTGGCGTACAGACGATGAGCACGCGCCCGGCCTTGCGAACCGTCAGCGCGGCGCGGCAGACGCGCCGCTTGATCGCCGGCGACGTTCCGACCTGCGTGATGGTCCCGGGGCCACTGACCTGCATCCACGTGCGCAGCGCCCCACCGGCCGAGGTCGTCGAGAGCACCTTGACCGTCGGGCGCGCCTTCGGCGTGACCGTGGCCGAGGTCGCGGCTGCGCCGGACCCTTCTCCATTCGTCGCCACGACGGAGAAGCGATACGCCCTGCCGTTACGCAGCCCCGAGACCGTGCAGGCGCGCGCCGGTGCGGCGGCGGTGCACGTGCGTCCATCGGGCGATGACGTAACGGTGTACGACACTACGCGTGAGCCGTTCGTGAGCAGAGGTGCCGACCAACTGACTGCAGCCTCGGCATCGCTTGCCGTCGCCGATGCCGCGAGCGGCGGGCCAGGGACATCAACCAGGCGCCGTACATCCGAGACGAACGGCGAGACGAGGCCGTTCTCCCAGGCTGCGAGTGCGGACCCATCACGACTACCAGCGACCGCTGGCTCGAAGTCGGCCGACTGGTCGGCCCCGAGCTTGGTGGTCGTCCATGTGCCCCCTGTGAGCACGGCTGCGTAGGGCGTGTCATACCAGCGCCAGCCGACGATCGCACCGTCGGCTCCGAACGCAGCGATCGTCGACTCGAAGGCTCCATCGGTGCTGTTGACTTGCGCGGGCGCCGACCAGCCGGCAGCGGTCCGCCGCGCGACGCGCACGTCGAAGTCGAGGCCGCCCGTCCCGGCAGTCCACACCGCCATCGCGGATCCGTCGCGCAATGAGGCGGCGCCGATACCACTCGAGCGAGCCTCCTGTGCCACCGTCTCGACCGCCGACCACCGCGTGCCATCGAAATGCGCGGCCTCGACCACGGAGCGCCAGTTGGGTCCGGGCGCGAGCGTGCGCCCCCACACCAGCAGCGGCTGGCCACCGACGAGCACGAGCGCACTACCGTTACCGCCCGACCCGGGCTCGACCGCGAGGGCCGGGACCGACCACGCCCCGCTGAGCCGGCGCGACGTGAACCAGCCGGTGCCGCTGCCGGATGTATCGGTCCACGCGATCATCGGCACACCGGAGCCGTCGATGACGACATACAACTCGTTGGCGGCGCTCACGGGCCCCACGTCCGCAGTCGACCAGAACCCGTCGGCGAACCGTGCAGCTCGGATACGCGTGCCGTCCTCGATCCACCCGACCACGACCTCACCCGCCGCGGTGATGGCGAGCGACCGCACTGACGCGGCGGCGCCGGGATCCGACAGCTGCACCGGATCGCCCCAGCGCCCGTCGATATAGCGGGCGACCAACAGTTTGGACCCGCCACCCGTCACATCACTCATCTCGATGGCGGCGTGGCCGTCACCGGCCGCGACGATCTTCCCGGGCTGCATGAGCGACGTGGCACCGCCGATACGTACCGGGGTCGACCAAGCCGTCCCGTCGTACATCGCAACCTCGGGCCAGTACGGCACGAGACCCGTGGTGATCGAGGTCCACGCGACGAACCCACGACCAACGTCGTCGTACGCAGCCTGGGGCCACATCTGCGCGCGCACAGCATCGCCGAACCGGTCGGTGTCAGCCCAACGGGCGTGCGCCGGCGCCACGATGAGCAGGAGCAAGGCGACGGTGATGACAGCTCGACGCACGTCGAAATGGTAATGCCCGAGCAGGGACTCAGCGTCCTGTCCCTGTCACCTCCGGGTACGTCCAGAGTGCCTTCATCCACGGCGGCGTCGCGGCTGGGTCGTAGCGGAAGCGCAGGGCTGGGGCTGTGTCGGCCGCGATCAAGGTGAAGGCGTTCCATGGGAGGCGGGCGAGGTCGCCGTTCCAACGGTCCAGTGGCACGTCGATGCCCTCGCGGGTGAAGCCGTTCGCGTGCGAGCCGGCGGCGCGGTAGATGACCGGGTGCTCGGCGATCGGCTGCCAGCCGGGATTCGAGGCCAGCGTGGCGCCGCCGGCAGAGACGGTCCAGCCGCGCGCCGAGCCGACTAGGCCCTGGTGCGCTGTCACGCGCGCACCTGGCGCGCCGTCGTCGGGAATGCGCACGATCAGGCCCTCCCAGTCATCGCGATGGTACCCGCGCAGCTCCGGGATCGGCGCGTGCAGCGTCTTCGAGTCGGGGTAGTAGAACCAGTACTGGATGTACGTAACGCCCGGACGCCTCACCAAATGCGTAAAGATCGCCGGGCGCCCGGTACCAAACGCCGCGCACCACGGCTTGCGGCAGATGCCGGGGTCCGTTGGCACCGCCACGTCCTCGCCGTAGCGGTCGCGCTCGAGCACCAGCGTCGGGACGTAGCGACGAATCAACGGGCCGTACGGATCGCTGCGCAGCGCCCAACGATCGTCGCGACGCTCGGGACGGTGCCCCGGAATC
>CAINDT010000406.1 GCA_903847495.1 uncultured Actinomycetes bacterium | reverse complement strand
GCATCGAGCGCGGCAGTCAGGCGGGTGAGTGCCTCATCGCGCGTCTCACCATGCGCGATCAGCTTGGCGATCATCGGGTCGTAGCCCGTTGGCACCTGGTCGCCCGCCGCGATGCCGAGGTCGACGCGGATGCCCTCGGGGAGGTCGAGCTCGCGCAGCCGGCCGACACGCGGCAGGAAGGTGAGTGGGTCCTCGGCATAGAGGCGCACCTCGATCGCATGGCCGCTCGAAGTCGGCGCCGCGGGCACGTGCCCGCCATCGGCGATGCGGATCATCTCGGCGATCAGGTCGATGCCCGTCACCAGCTCGGTCACCGGATGTTCGACCTGGATGCGCGCGTTGAGCTCGAGGAACCAGATGTCGTCGCCTTGGACGAGGAACTCGGCGGTGCCGGCACCCCGGTATCCAGCGGCGCGGGCGAAGGCGATCGCGGCGTCGTCGAGACGTGCGCGCAGGGCGTCATCGACGATCGGCGACGGGCTCTCCTCGAGCACTTTCTGGTGCCGCCGCTGGATCGAGCAGTCGCGCTCGCCGAGCGAGATCACGCCACCGTGCGCGTCGGCGAGCAGTTGGATCTCCACGTGATGCGGGCGCTCGACGAGCCGCTCGGCGTAGACGCGGCCGTCACCGAAGGCACTCTCGGCCTCGCGCGACGCGGCGGCGCGCGCCTCGTCGAGCTCATCAGCCGAGCGCACGATGCGCATGCCGCGCCCGCCGCCGCCAGCTGCGGCTTTCAGCAGAAGGGGATAGCCGACGACCGCGGGATCGCCCTGCGGCAGCACGGGGACTCCGGCGGCTTCGGCGATCGCCTTGGCCTCCAGCTTGTCGCCGGCGCGTTCGAGGACGTCGGGGCTCGGGCCGATCCAGATGGCGCCGGCCGCCTCGACAGCGCGGGCGGCTTCGGCGCGCTCCGACAGGAACCCGTACCCCGGATGCACCGCGTCGGCACCGCTCGCGCGTACCGCTTCGGCGATTGCGTTGGCGTCGAGATACGACGCGACATCGACCACGCGGTCGCAGGCGCGGGTGTGGAAGGCGTCACGGTCGTCGGGTGCCTGCAGAGCGATCGACTCGATGCCGAGCTCGCGGCAGGTGCGAGCGATGCGCGCAGCGATCTCGCCGCGGTTGGCGATCAGGACGGAGCGGATCGCCACGGCGGGTCCTCTCCGTCGAGCAGTGCACGGAGCCCCGCCTGGCCTTCGTCGGAGGCGCGGACCTCGCTGATCAGGCGCGCGAGGTCGTCGTTTGAAGGCCGCTCGCGGACCAGTCGCTTGGTGGCGCGCACGGCCGCAGGGCCGACGCCACACAGCGTCTCGACGATGCGCTCTGCCTCCGCGACGGGATCATCGGTGACCGCGCTGATCAGGCCGATGCGCAGCGCCTCGGTCGCGTCGAAGAGCTCGGCCGTGAGCAGGTAGCGGCGCGCGGCAGTCGTGCCGATGCGGCCGATCACGTAGGGCGAGATCGTCGCCGGCACGAGCCCGATGCGCGTCTCGGTGAAACCGAACTTCGTGCCGGGAGCCGCCACGGCGATGTCACACGTTGCGACAAGACCGGCACCACCGGCGATGGCGTGGCCGTGCACGGCGGCGACCACCGGCGCGGGGCAGCTGTCAATCGCCGCGAACAGCGCGGCGAGGCGCTGGCCCTCCACGAGGTTCTGCTCGGGCGAGAGGTCGACGCTCGCGCGCATCCAGTCGAGGTCGGCACCAGCGGAGAAGCTCGGGCCATCGCCGGTCAGAAGCACGGCGCGGGCATCGCCAACGTCGCCGAAGGTGGTGGTCAACTCATCGATCATCGCGCCGTCAAACGCGTTGCGTCGATCGGCGCGCGTCAGGGTGACACGCAGCACGTGGCCGTCGCGGGTGGCGGAGATCGCAGTGCCCACGTCTACATCCGGAACACGCCGAAGCTCGGCGCGGGGACGGGGGCGCTGCCGGCGGCGGCGATGCCCAAGGCGAGGACGCGTCGCGTGTCGCGCGGGTCGATCAGACCGTCATCCCAGAGGCGCGAGGTCGAGAAGTACGCGTCGCTCTCCTCCTCGAGTCGCACACGGGCCTCCTCGGCGGCATCGCTGCCGACCTGCGCCAGCACCAGCGCGGCCTGCTCGGCACCCATCACGCCGGTGCGCGCATTCGGCCAGGCCCACAGCTGGCGGGGCTGGAAGGCGCGGCCGCACATGCCGTAGTTGCCGGCGCCAAACGAGCCACCGATCACGACGGTGAACTTCGGCACCTGCGCACACGACACGGCGGTGACGAGCTTGGCGCCGTCCTTGGCGATGCCGCCATGCTCGGCACGCGTGCCGACCATGAAGCCGGTGATGTTCTGCAGGAACACGAGCGGAAGCTTGCGCTGGCAGGCGAGCTCGACGAAGTGCGCACCCTTGAGCGCGGCAGCCGAGACGAGCACGCCGTTGTTGGCGAGAATCGCGACAGGCTGGCCTTCGATCGAGGCGAAGCCGCACACCAACGTCTCGCCGTACTCGCGCTTGAACTCGTGGAAGCGGCTGCCGTCGACGATGCGACCGATCACCTCGCGCACGTCGTACGGCACGCGGTAGTCGACGGGCACGATGCCCAGCAGGTCCTCGGGGTCGTGCAGCGGTGCCTCGGGCTCCTCGACGGTCCACGTCGGTGCGGGCGCGGGGCCGAGCGTGCGGATGGCCTCGCGCACCAGCGCGAGTGCGTGCTCGTCGTCGATCGCCTCGTGGTCGGCCACGCCGGAGATGCGGGTGTGGACGGCGCTGCCGCCGAGGTCCTCGGCCGTCACCTCCTCGCCCGTGGCGGCCTTCACCAGCGGCGGGCCGCCGAGGAAGATCGTGCCGGTGCCCTTCACGATGATCGTCTCGTCGCTCATCGCCGGCACGTAGGCGCCGCCAGCGGTGCAGGAGCCCATCACCGCGGCGATCTGCGCGATGCCTTCCTGCGACATGCGTGCCTGGTTGTAGAAGATGCGGCCGAAGTGGTCGCGGTCGGGGAAGACGTCGGCCTGCATCGGCAGGAACGCGCCGCCCGAGTCGACGAGGTAGATGCATGGCAGCCGGTTCTCGAGAGCGACCTCCTGCGCCCGCAGGTGCTTCTTGACCGTGAGCGGGTAGTACGTCCCGCCTTTGACCGTCGCGTCGTTGGCGACGATCACGCAGGCGCGGCCCTCGACGACGCCGATACCCGTGACGATCCCGGCGGACGGCACGACGCCGTCGTACTGCTCCCACGCGGCGAGGGCACCGAGCTCGAGGAAGGCGCCATCCGGATCGACGAGGCGGTCGATGCGCTCGCGGGCCAGCAGCTTGCCGCGGCTGTGGTGCTTCTCGCGCGCGGCGTCGGACCCGCCGGTGGCGACCTGTGCGCGACGCTCGGCCAGTAAGGCGATCAGCGCATCCATCTCGGCTGTGCGGGCGGCGAACTGCGCGTCGCCGCGGTCGATGTGCGTGGGGAGAATCGTCATCTTCGGTCTCGGGAAGTCTACGGCGTTCCCGCGATCGGCCGATGGCCCGCCCGGAACGGGTAGCATCGTGGCGTGGCTGGAGAGCAGGAGACCACCGACGTCGTCGTGATCGGCGCGGGCATGGCTGGATTGTCCGCGGCCTGGGATCTGCGCGATCGTGCGCCGATTGTCCTCGAGTCGACGGATCGCGTCGGTGGTCGCCTGATGTCCGTGCCGCGCGGCGAGCACTGGCTCAATCTGGGTGCGCACGTCTTCGCGGGCGATGACTCCGGTGTTGGCCGGCTCGTGCGCGAATCGGGCGCCGTCGCCGCTGATATCCCGGGCACGCTGACCGGCATCTCGTACAGGGGCAAGCGCGTGACCGAGGGTCGCGTCGAGCTCTACCCATTCCGCCTGCCGATCTCGTGGCGCGGCAAGGTCGAGTTCATGCGCGCGGGCCTCAAACTCCGGCGCTTCGTCGCGCAGTACGCGAAGATGCAGGCGCCCGTCCCCGGCGAGACACTGCCGCAGCGCCAGCAGCGGATGCTCGAGTTCATGGACGACCACTCGGCGATGGACGCGCTTGGTCCGCTCTCGCCCGAGGTCGATGCGTTCTTTCGCTGTACGCTCACCCGCGGTACGGGCGAGCCGGAGGAGATCGCAGCCGGCTACGGCATCGGCTACTTCCACATGGTCTGGGACAAGTCCGGCGGGCTGGGCCGCAACATCGTGGGCGGCACGCAGACGCTGATGGACGCGCTGGCCGCCCCGCATGGCGACCGCATGCGCCTCAACGCGAAGGTCACGCGCGTGGCGCAGGACGCGGATGGCGTGACGGTCGAGTACACGCAGGGTGGTGAGCAGCACTCGATCCGCGCGAAGTCCGCCGTCGTCTCGTCGCAGGCGTTCGTCACGCGCGAGATCGTCGAGGGCCTGCCGGCCGACATGCTGGCCGCGATGCACGAGCTCCGCTACGGCCCCAACGTCTGCGCCGCGTTCCTCACGGACGAGGACGGCCCGCAACCCTGGGACGACGTCTACGCGATCGCCACGCCGAACCGCTCGATCACGATGCTCTTCAACATGGACAACATTCAGCGCGCCACCGGCGCACCGCGCGCCAAGGGCACGAGCTTCATGGTCTACGCGGTTGCCGACCTCGGACGCAAGGCGCTGGCGATGGAGGACGAGGCCGTGCTCGACAGCTACCAGCGTGATCTTGAGGAGGTGCTGCCCGAGATCCGTGGCCGCATCGTCGAGCG
>CAINDT010000405.1 GCA_903847495.1 uncultured Actinomycetes bacterium | reverse complement strand
GTGCAGACGGTGATCGCGGATGCGTACGCCGGCCGTCCCGTCGTCTACTCGACGTTTGTCGGCTACGACGAGGTCGCCCACCACTCGGGTATCGAGCGCTACGACGCCCTCGACGTCCTGCGCGGCATCGATCAGGCATTCAGTCGCATCGCACACGCCGCGGAGACCGCGAACCGGCCGTACTACGTGGTCGTGCTCTCTGATCACGGGCAGAGCCAGGGCATGACGTTTCTCGCGAAGTACGGCTTCACCCTCCAGGAGCTCGTCCACCAGGCATGCGAAGCCGACGTCATGGAGGACCCGTTCGGGTCGGATGAGGCATGGGGCCAGATCAGCGCGGCGGTCTCCGAGCTCGTGCTGCGCCAGGGCTCGATGCTCGAACGCGTCACGCACGGACACTCGAGCGGCGACGCGATCGTGATGGGCCCGGGACACGAGCTGGCCGACGGCGCGGGCATGGAGAACGTGCGCGAGCTGATCAAGGTGCTGGCCTCCGGCAGCCTCGGGCTGATCTACCTGGACGCCGAGCCCGGTCGTCGCACGCTCGAGCAGATCAACGACACCTATCCGCACCTGATCCCGCGCCTCGTCAAGCACCGCGGCGTGGGGTTCATCCTCGTGCAGTCGGAGCAGGATGGTCCGCTCGCGATCGGCGCGAGTGGCGTTCACCACCTCGAGTCGGGTCGAATCGAGGGCGTCGATCCGCTGCTGCCGTTCGGGCCGAACGCGGCGCGCCATGTGCTTCGCACGAACGGCTTCCCGCACGTCGCCGACATCATGGTCAACGCGAGCTTCGACGAGCAGACCCACGAGATCGGCGCCTTCGAGGAGCTCGTCGGGTCCCACGGCGGCATGGGCGGCGAGCAGATGCACCCGTTCATCCTCTTCCCCGCCGAGTTCCCCTGGCCCGATGAGCCCGTGGTGAGCGCCGAGCACCTGCATCGCGTGCTGATCGGCTGGCTGCACGATCTCGGCCACGACATTGCACGCGAGAAGCACCTCGAGCGCCTCGCGGCCGAGGCCGACGCATGAGCACCGGCGCGCACCCGGGGCGCGACCACCTCACGTGGGTCGGGCACGGCACGGTCGTGATCGCCATGGGCGGTACGCGGGTGATCGTCGATCCCGTGCTGCGCCCGCGCGTGTTGCACCTCAAGCGCTTCCACCCCGTGCCCAAGCACGCGCTGCGCGGTCTCGATGCGGCCCTGATCACGCATCAGCACCACGATCACCTCGACCCACCGTCGCTCGAGTCGCTCGGCAAGGAGCTGCCGATCATCGTCCCGGCCGGTGCCGCCGGGACGTTGCGCCGCAAGAAGTTCACCCACGTCGTCGAGATCGATGAGGGCGAGCGCATCCAGATCGGCGCGCTGCGCGCCACCGCGACGCCCGCCGACCACGACGACAAGCGCGACCACCCGCTCGGTCCGACGGCCACGCCGATCGGCTACCTCTTCGAGGGCTCGAAGCGCATCTACGTGGCGGGCGACACGGATCTGTTCGATGACATGGAGCTGATCGGCCCCGTCGACTACGCGCTGCTGCCCATCTTCGGCTGGGGCCCTGGCCTCGGCCCCGGCCACATGGATCCCGCGCGCGCCGCCGAGGCGGCTCGCCGGCTGCAGGCGAAGGTCGCGATCCCGATCCACTGGGGCACGCTCTGGCCGATCGGCCGCGGCGAACCACCCCACGAGCCAGCCGACGAATTCGTCGAGCACTGCGCCCGCGTCGCCCCGGCGACCGAGGCGCGCCTGCTCGAGCCCGGCTCGACCCTGGAGTGGTAGTCCGACGCGGCGCTGAGTCCTCTCTCGCTGTTCGACAATCGCAGCGAGCCGTAGGCTCCCCTGCGATGTGACTACACGCCGAGGCCACCAGCGGTGCCCGAGCCGCTGGTCGAAACGCAGAGGACCGAAGGTCCCCCTGCGTCTCGATCAGACCAGGCGTTCGAGCTCGATCTCGGTGAGACCGGGATCGGCGTCGCGCAGCGCCTG
>CAINDT010000404.1 GCA_903847495.1 uncultured Actinomycetes bacterium | reverse complement strand
CGTTCGCCAGCTTCGTGTTCCGCTCGAGCACCAGTTCAAGTGTTCGCCAGAGCTTCACGCTACTTGCCCCCGAGCCTGCGCCTGCACCTGCTCCCGCACCCGCCCCCACCACGACAGCGCCTGTTGTCGTGCCCGCACTGCCGGTGAGTGACATCCCGGCCATGCTCTCGCTCGATTTCGGGTCGGCCCCGGCTGGCTCGGCGGAGCAGCCGATCACCGTCGACGTGCCGTGCACGGCACCTGAGGGTCAACTGCTCGACCGCTGTACCGTCAACGTGACGGCGCCGGAGTACGTGCTGCTCGGTCAGGGCGACGGCATCCGTGTTCGCTCGGAGAAGCGCGTCTCGATTGGCAAGGCGACGGTGAACGCCACGGGCGGCAAGAAGGTCATCGTCGTGAAGGTCAAGATCAACGCGGCGGGCCGCAAGGCACTGCAGCGCAACCTCGAGATCGATGCCACCGTCGGTCTGACGGCGATCACGGTGTCGAAGCTGACGTCGACCGGTGAGGCCAACACGACGATGCAGCTGCCGACGCAGCTGGTCTCACCCGAGTCGGGCATCTTCGATTCGAATTCGATCACGCTGAATAAGGCTGGCATCGCCTTCATAAACCGCTTGTCGAAGCTGCTGCCGAAGACACCGAAGCAGATGACGTTCATCGGCTTCGCTGACAACACGGGCGTACCGGGTGACAATCGTTGGCTCGGCGATCGTCGGGCCAAGGCCGTGCGCGACGCGCTCGCAGCCAAGGGCATCGAGCCGGTGAAGTCGTCGATCGAGACGAAGGCCGCGACGTCGCCGCGCGCCGATAACTCGAAGGCTGCTGGACGCGAGCGCAACCGCCGCGTCTCGATCCGCATCACGTACTAGCGCGATCCTCCGGGCCGGCCCGCGTGGCCGGCCCGGAGCTTGCGCCTCAGCGAAACAGGCGGACGGTCAGGTTGTCGAGCGACAGCTCGGTCCACACGCGATCGCCGGTCACGACAGGAAGATCCAGCCGGCGGGCAGCTGCAAGACAGGTTGCATCGGCCAGGCTGATTGAGGCACGTGTCGCGCGATTCCTGCTGGCGATGTCCAGGATGACCGCGACGGCGAGCGCATCGGCCTCGACGATCGGCTCGACGAGGAGCCCTCGCGTGGCGAGGACGGTTCTGAGCGTCGAGGCATCGAGCGGGTGCTCCTTGCGACGGCACACGTTCAGTGCCTCGGCGAGCGCGATCGACGTTGTCACCGCTCGACCGGTGTCGAGCACCTTCTCGACCGCATCGTGTCCCGGCTCTTGAAGCAGGACGGCGACCAACGCGGACGCATCGAGCAGCGCGACGGCTTCCGTCATTCGATGCCGAGATCGGCCAGCAGCTCGCGACCCCGACGCGCCACGGTCTTCGGATCGATCTCGGGATTCTCGAGGCGGTCCAGGCGGGCGGCCTCGGATTCAGCACGCCACGTTCGGAGGTCGGCGATTCCATCGCGCTGGCCCATGCGGGTGCACGCCTCGCGGAGCTGATCCATCAGTCGATCGGCAGCGGAGATCACGATGCGACCATCGTCCTCGACGACGGCGATCACCTCCTGCCCCTCGGAAATCCCCGACGCGCGGCGCAGCGCCGCCGGTAGGACGACGCGCCCTCGATCACCGATGCGGAGCGGGAACGCGTTCATGGCTCAAACGTACCACATCCATTCCGTAATGTGGGAATCAAAAAGCATTATGTGGGAAAAACTTGAGTCTCGCGGTACAGCAGTGATTCCTTTGAAGACCGCCCCGTAGACTGCACCAGTGACCTCGCTGCTCGCGCAGACCGTTCCCCTCTCGATCGGAGCAGCGATCAGCCCGATCGTGCTGATGAGCGTGCTCGCCATCATCGGCGGGCACCACGGCAAGGCGCGGGCCGTGGCCTTCGCGATCGGCTTCGCGATCATGTCGACCGCGCTGCTGATCGTCGGCGTGCTGGTGGTCGCCGCGCTGCGCGACCGCAACAGCGCGACGGTCGAGTCGCCGGTGATCGAGGTCGTCCTCGGCGTGGTGCTGATCGCCTTCGGCCTGCTGATGGTGCGCCCGAAGCGGAAGGACGACGAGACCAAGGCGAAGGAGCACCATCGCAAGTGGGTGACGCCCGAGTCGCCGCTCTACATGTTCACGATCTTCGGGCTCGTGCTGATGCTCGTGAACATCTCGACGATCGTGCTGCTGCTCGCGATCCTCAAGGAGGTGGCGCGCAGCGGTGCGTCGACCGCCGACGGGGCCGTCGCGCTCGGCATCGCCGATGTCTTCGCGATCCTGCCGGCGGCGGTGCCGGCCGCCGTGGCCCTATTCGGCGGTGCGGCGATGGCGGGGAGGGTCACGCAGCTCGGCCAGTGGACCAACCGCAACGGCAAGTACATCCTCTGCGTGCTATTCGTGGTGTTCGGCCTGCAGGACCTGCTGAAGGCGCTCGGGCACTGAAGCGCCTCTAGGCTGCAGCCGTGCTGACGCTGCTCGTCGAGGTCATCCCGCTCGCGCTCGCGGGCGCGATCAGCCCCGTCGTGCTGATGGGCG
>CAINDT010000403.1 GCA_903847495.1 uncultured Actinomycetes bacterium | reverse complement strand
GTAGATCTCGAGCTTGTCGCGCGAGTCCTGGATGTCGAGGTTGCGCATCGTCAGCTGGCCGATGCGGTCGAGCGGCCCGAAGGCGCTCTCCGACTTCTCCATGCTGAGGCGCTCCGGGTGGTACGTGAGGTTCGGGCTCTCAGTCGACAGGACGGTGTAGTCCTCACCGCGGCGCAGGCGCACGGTCACTTCGCCGGTGATCGCGCGACCAACCCAGCGCTGGAGGCTCTCGCGGAGCATCAGGCCCTGCGGGTCGAACCAGCGGCCCTCGTACAGCAGGCGGCCGAGCTGGCGGCCCTGCGTGCGGTACGTGTCGATCGTGCCCTCGTTGTGGATGCCGTTGACGAGGCGCTCGTACGCGAGGAACAAGAGCGCCATGCCGGGCGCCTCGTAGATGCCGCGGCTCTTGGCCTCGATGATGCGGTTCTCGATCTGATCCGACATGCCGAGCCCGTGGCGGCCACCGATCTCGTTGGCCTTCATCACGAGCGCGACCTGGTCGGCAAACTCCTCGCCGTTGATGGCGACGGGCCACCCCTCGTGGAAGCGGATCGTCACCTCCTCCGGTGCGATCGCAATCGACTCGTCCCAGTGGGCTACGCCCATGATCGGGTCGACGATGTCCATCGACGTCGAGAGGAACTCCAGCGTCTTGGCCTCGTGCGTCGCGCCCCAGATGTTGGCGTCGGTCGAGTAAGCCTTCTCGGTGCTATCGCGGTACGGCAGGTCGTGAGCGACGAGCCACTCGCTCATTTCCTTGCGACCACCGAGCTCGTCGACGAACTGCTGGTCGAGCCACGGCTTGTAGATGCGCAGGAGTGGGTTGACGAGCAGGCCGTAGCGGTAGAACCGCTCGATGTCGTTGCCCTTGTACGTCGAGCCGTCGCCCCAGATCGAGACGTCGTCGTCGCGCATCGCGGCGACCAGCATGGTGCCGGTGACGGCGCGACCGAGGGGCGTGGTGTTGAAGTACGTGCGGCCGCCGGAGCTGATGTGGAACGCACCGCACTGCAGCGCGACGAGGCCCTCGCGCACGAGCTCGGGGCGACAGTCGACAAGGCGCGCGCCCTCGGCGCCGTACTGCAGCGCACGGCTCGGGACGTCATCGAGGTCGGGCTCGTCGTACTGACCGAGGTTCGCGGTGTACGCGAACGGGACGCCGCCCTTGTCGCGCATCCACGCGACAGCAGCCGAGGTGTCGAGGCCGCCAGAGAAGGCGATGCCGATGCGCTCGCCGACGGGGAGCGAGGTGAGGACGTTTCCCATACGCGGAACGCTACCGGGGATCGTCGTCGCCGAGCGGCGGCAGCATTCCGGGCAGCTCGACGTCGTGGATGAAACGCGTGCGCGCGTGCTCGACGATCCCCACGGACACGACGGTGATCGTGATGCCGACGATCTGCAGCGGTGTCAGCACCTGACCGAGGATCACCCACGCCGCAAGCGAGCCGACAACGGGCTCCCACATGCCGAGCATGCTGGCTGCGCCCGAGCCGACACGGGCATTGCCCGCGAGCACCAACGCGAACGGGACGACCGAGCCGAGCACCACGACCCAGATCAGCGTGGTCCACAGCGGGACCTCGAACTGAAAGCGCCCCGCGAGCTCGACGGTGTCACCGAGCATGCCCCACGGAAACGTCCAGGGCGGCACCACGACCAGGTAGAGGATGGCGGCGACAACGAGCGGCGCCCCCGCACGCGCCAGCGGACCAAGCTCCGATGGCTGG
>CAINDT010000402.1 GCA_903847495.1 uncultured Actinomycetes bacterium | reverse complement strand
TGGGTCTACAACGAGACGGTCAAGATGTTCGCCATCGGCGGCGATCCGCCGCACGAGGATACAGCCGAGATGGAGTCCACCTGGGGCCGCGTCTGGGGTCTCAGCAACGACGTCGGCCAGATCCGCACCGTCCTCATGCACCGCCCCGGCGTTGAGATGGAGATTGTCGATCCGACCAAGCGCATCGACTCGATCGGCTCGTACGGCGACCTCGCCGAGCACTGGTACTTCCAGAGCGAGGATGCTCCCGATATTCCGACGATGCAGGCGCAGCACGACGCGTTCGTGGCTGCACTCGAGCGCCGCGGTGTCGAGGTCGTCTACCAGCAGGGCGTCGGCGACCGGCACCTCAAGGCCGTCTACACGCGCGACCCGCTGATCATGGTCAAGGGTGGCGCGATCGTGAACCGCATGGGCACACGCATCCGCCGCGGCGAGGAGCGCGTCACGTCGCAGACCCTTGCGGCGCTCGGCGTGCCGATCCTGCGCACCCTATCGGGCAGCGCGGTGATGGAGGGCGGCACCTTCGCCTGGCTCAACGACACGAACGCCGTGATCGGCACCGGCGTACGCGTCAACCGCGAAGGAGCCAAGCAGGTCGGCGAGGTGCTTGCCAGCCAGGGCGTCACGCTCCACGTGATCGACCTCGTCGGCTACGACATCCACATCGACGTCGGCTTCCTGATGATCGACACCGACCTCGCGATGGTCAACCCGATGAACCTGCCCTACTCGTTTCTCGAGCTGCTCAAGGACCTCAAGATCGACACCGTTGAGCTGACGCCGCGCGATGACGGCTGGATCAACAACGGCCTCGCCGTCGCCCCGCGCGATCTGCTGATCCCCGAGGGCGCCTCCGATCAGACGCTCGCGGAGCTCGATAGGAAGGGCGTGAAGGTCGAGGTGGTCCCGTTCGACAAGGTGCATCTGAACGGCGGCGGCCTGCATTGCTCGACGACGCCCCTGTACCGCGACCCGGTCTGAGACGGCGACGTGGCGATCGAGCGCGAGGCAACGGCAACCTGGGAGGGCACGCTGGCCCGAGGCGCGGGGCGCCTCTCGTCGGCGTCGAGCGTGGGCTTCAACGGCCTGGCCTTCTCGCTGCCGACGCGCATCGGGCCGCCCGGTGATGAGACCTCCCCCGAGGAGCTGCTGGCCGCTGCGCACGCCGGCTGCTTCGCGATGGCGCTCGCGTCGGTGCTGACCAACGCCGAGGTGCCACCCGGCCGCCTCGACGTCAGCTGCCGCATCACCGTCGACGAGGATGCCGACGTCGGCTTCCGCGTGACCAAGTCGACGCTGATCGTCGCCGCCGACGTCGATGGCGTCTCGCGCGACGCCCTGCGCGCCGCAATGGGTGCCGCCGACGAGGCGTGCCCGTACTCCGCGCTGCTGCGCGCTGCCGGCGCCGAGGTCGAGACGGCGATCCGTCACTAAGCCTCGTCCGCCGGCGTTCACCGTGCGATAACAGGACGTACGGCTAAAAGCCGTCACCCCCTATCCGAGGAGACCATCTGATGCGACGCATCACCCTACTGATCCTGGCGCTCGCCGGGCTCGCCATCGGCGCCCCCCTTGCCACCGCGCAGGAGGTCGGCGACGCGAAGGCGATCATCCTGACCATCGACAAGACGAAGCCGTCGACCGGTCAGCTCATGTTCACCATCGAGCCCGAGGGCTTCTCGTTCAAGAAGGTGCCGTACGACGGCAGCAAGAACAAGAGCGGCCAGGGCCACGCCCACATCTACGCCAAGGCCGACGGCGCGAAGAAGGCCAAGTACATCGGCTGGACCGGTTCCGGCACGACGTCGTGGACCGACAAGAAGATGCTCAAGCCCGGCACCACGTATCGCGTGTTCGCCGTCTTCTCCGAGAACGACCACACGGAAGAGAAGAAGGTCATGTCGAACTGGGTGCTCGTCGACTTCTAGCGGCTCTCGGGGCGGAGCGGCTGCAACCGCCGCTCCGCCCCCTCGCGCGCCCCCTCTAGACTGCCGCTGGCCATGACCGCCGGCACACCCAAGCTCCGCGTCGAGGGCGCGACCAAGGCGTTCGGCGGCAATGTCGCCCTTGCGCCCACCACGCTCGCGCTCCGGCCGGGCGAGTTCGTCTCGCTCGTCGGGCCATCGGGCTGCGGCAAGTCGACGCTCTTCAACGTCGTGTCGGGCCTGCTGAGGCCGGACCTTGGCAGCGTGCTGCTCGACGGTGAGGACATCACTGGTACCTCCGGCAACGTCGGCTACATGCTGCAGAAGGACCTGCTCGTACCGTGGCGCACGGTCGTCGACAACATCACGCTCGGCGCAGCGCTCACGCGTGGCGTCACGCGCGATGACCGCGCGCAAGCCGTCGACTTCGCCGAGCGCTACGGCCTCGGCGGCTTCGTCGACCACTACCCGCACGCACTGAGCGGCGGGATGCGCCAGCGCGTGGCGCTGATGCGCACGCTCGCGACCAACCACGACGTGCTGCTGCTCGACGAGCCGTTCGGGGCACTCGACGCGCAGACGCGCCTCGAGATGCAGCAGTGGCTGCTCCAGGTCTGGGCCGACACGGAACGCACCGTGCTGTTCGTCACGCACGACGTCGACGAGTCGATCTTCCTGTCCGACCGCGTACTCGTGATGAGTCCGCGCCCCGGTCGCATCGCCGCGGAGCTCGCCGTCGAACTGCCACGCCCGCGCACCCTGAACCTGATGACGACGCCCGGGTTCAACGACATCAAGCGCGAGATCCTCGCCCTGCTGCACGCGAGGGACGCGGCATGAACGCCGGCACCATCATCCGCGGCGTACTCACTCCCGTCATCTCGATCGCCCTCGTCTTCCTCGTCTGGGACCTGATCATCCGCGGCTTCGGCGTCCAGACCTTCGTTGCCCCCTCACCCGGCGAGACGCTCGATGCGCTGCGCGACAACTGGTCGACACTCTGGCCGCTCGCGCTCGAGACGATCCGCGAGACGGTCTACGGCTTCATCGTCGGCGCCGTGCTCGGCTTCGTGCTCGCCGTCGCCATGGCACAGACGCGCATTGTGCAGGGGCTCGTCTACCCCGTGCTGATCGTCTCGCAGGCCGTCCCGATCATCGCCATCGCCGCACCGCTCGTGATCCTGCTCGGCTTCGGTATCGCACCGAAGATCGTGATCGTGGCGTGGATCGTGTTCTTCCCCGTTGCCGTCAACGTGCTCGACGGCCTCGCCAATGTCGATCGCGAGCTCCTCAACCTCGCACGCGCCATGGGCGGTAGCCGCAGCCGCGTCTTCCTGCACATCCGCCTGCCGGCAACTGTCACGCCGCTCTACACGGGCCTCAAGATCGGCGCCACCTACGCCGTCACCGGTGCCGTCATCGGCGAGCTCGTCGCCTCGACCGGGTCGTCGCTGGCAGGCTTCCAGCGCGAGGCGAACTCGTCGCTCGACACACCTGCCGTCTGGGCCGCGATGCTGCTGATGACCATCATCGGCATCGGCTGGTTCCTACTCGTCGTCGGCGTGGAGTACGTAACGACGCCGTGGAAGCACCGTGCCACCCATCGTCGGCTACGGTTCCGCGCAACGAACGATCCTCGGAGCTGACGATGACCCGCACCCGCCTCCACGCCATCCTGCTCGCCGCGCTGATTGCTGCACTTGCGCTCGTCGCGACCGCCTGCGGCGGCTCCGACGACGGCTCCTCCAGCAGCGCCGCTGCTCCCACCGACGGCGCGACCACCGCACCGGCCGAGCCGGTCGACATCACGCTCTCGTACGACTGGCCGACCGTCGACTTCGAGGCTACGCCGATCGTCGTCGCCCAGCAGCAAGGCCTGTTCGAGAAGCACGGCGTCAACGTCGAGCTGATCTTCCCGCCGGACGCGGCGTCGTCGGCGAAGGTGCTCGCCACCGGCAAGTCCGACCTCGCGCTGCTCACTACCACCGACGTCGCCTTCTCGATCGACAAGCAGCTGCCGCTGATCAGCATTGGCAACTACACGATGCGCAACAACTGGGGCCTCTTCACGAAGCCCGGCGTCCCGGTCGCTCTCGACACCCTCAAGGGCAAGACGATCTCGACGTACGGCGACTCCTGGACGAAGGCGATGCTGCCGTTCGTCTACCAGGCGGCGGGCATCACCAGCGCCGACGTCAAGGAGGTCGTCGTCGACTGGGATCTGCCGCTGCTCCTCAACGGCAAGATCGATGTCGCCACCAACACGACCAACTTCATGATCGCTGGCGTCGAGGACGAGACCGGCAAGGATCCCGAGTATCTGCTCGCCGCTGAGAACGGCGCGCCCGACGTGCCCGTCTGGGTCTACGCTGGCAACACCACCTGGCTGCAGGAAAACCCCGACGCCGCCCGCGGCTTCATGGCTGCGATCGGCGAGGCCACCGCTTGGGCGTGCGAGAACCCGGAAGATGCCGCGACGATGTTCGGCGACGCGTATCCCGATAGCGGCTACACGTTCTCGTACAACCGCATCGGCTGGACCGACACCTGCCGCTACATGCAGGACGACAACGGGCAGTACTTCACCCAGACCGATGAGCAGTGGACGACGCTCGGCGAGGCGCTGAAGGGTATCGGCGAGCTCGATGCCGTCGCCGAGCCGGCTGCGTACTACTCGAACGAGTATCTGCCGGCGGGCTGATCCGTCTCGCCCGCGCCTGAAGGCGCCGGATTTCCGTCATGTCCGTCCGACGGCGTTTCTAACGTCGCCGGTCATGGCTACTTCCAATCCCCCCGACGGCTTTCTCGAGCGTCACTTCAAAATCACGGAGCGCGGCTCGACGGTGCGCACCGAGATCATCGCCGGCATCGTCACGTTCGCGACGATGGCGTACATCCTGTTCGTCAACCCGTCCGTGCTCGGCGCGCTCGAGGACAGCGCCGGCGTGCAGCTGCAATTCCCCGCTCTGCTCACCGTGACCGCGCTCGCCGCAGCGATCGGCACGATCGCGATGGGCATCTTCGGCAACGTCCCGTTTGCCATCGCCGCTGGCCTCGGCCTCAACGCCTTCGTCGCGTTCGGTCTCGTCGGCGCTCGCGGCTTGACGTGGCCCGAGGCGATGGGCGTCATCGTGATCGAGGGCCTGATCATCGCGATCCTCGTGATCGTCGGGCTGCGCGAGAAGATCATGCTCGCGTTCCCCGACGGGCTCCGCCGCGCCATCGGCGCAGGCATCGGCGCCTTCATCGCGATCATCGGCCTGCACGATGCCGGCATCGTGCTGTCCGCACCTGAAGGCGACTCGCGCGTCTCGATCATCACCGGCGAGCTCGTCAGCTGGAACACCCTGGTCTTCGTCGTCGGTCTCACCATCGGTGCGGTCCTGATCGCCCGCGGCATTCGTGGGGCGCTCCTGATCTCGATCATCGCCTCGACGATCCTCGCCGTCGTCATCAACAGCGCGAGCGGCGGTGACGTGTGGAAGCCCGGCGTCGCCGACATCCCGTCCACCTGGGTCGGCACGCCCGACTTCTCGCTCGTCGGCCAGTTCAACTTCGACTTCATCAACGTCCTCGGGTTTGGCACGGCGCTTGCGATCGTCGTCGCCGTGATGCTGTCGGACTTCTTCGACACGATGGGAACCGCCGTCGCCCTCGGCCGCAGGGCCCACCTCGTCGATGAGAGCACGGGCTCCATGCCCAAGCTGCGCCGCATCCTGCTGATCGACGGTCTCGCCGCGTCGCTCGGTGGCGCGACCTCGTCGTCGTCGAACACGACATACATCGAGAGCGCCTCCGGCATCGGCGAGGGCGGCCGCACCGGCCTCACCTCGGTCGTGACCGGCATTCTGTTCCTGCTCGCGATGTTCCTCTCGCCGATCGCCGGCGTGATCCCGATGGAGGCGACCGCGCCCGCGCTCGTCATCGTCGGCGCGATGATGCTCGGCCAGGTCGCCAAGATCGACTGGAACGACATCGGCGTCGCCGTGCCCGCGCTGCTCGTGGTGCTCGGCATGCCGGCCACGTACTCGATCACCAACGGCGTCGGCTTCGGCATCATCGCCTACGTCGTGATCGCCGTCCTGCGCGGCAAGCCGTGGAGCGTTCACCCGCTGCTGTACGGCTGCGCGGCACTGTTCGTCTGGTACTTCATCTACGGCGCGATCTAGCGATGCGGCCGCGGTGCATGCTCC
>CAINDT010000401.1 GCA_903847495.1 uncultured Actinomycetes bacterium | reverse complement strand
TGTTCGGGACGTTGCCGTCGCGAATCGCGCGTTGGAGGATCGGCAGCCCGAGGCCGTCAATCTCGAGCAGGATCAGACCAGGCTTGTCGGTGCTGTCCGCTCCGCCCTGACGACGCGCGATGCGCTGCGCCCGCCGCAGCGTGTACAGATCGTCGTCGTTGACGCCGAGCATCACCGCAATCACCACACCGACGGCAGAGGAGACGAACGCGGTGGCAAAGGCCCAGCCGAAGTTATCCGTGCGCAGGAACTCCGGAAACGCCGTCGCCGCGGCTTGGATCAGCACGGCGCTGAGCAGCAGGTTGATGATGAAGCCGGCCGCGACGGCGAACGGCAAGCGGATCGCCGCGACGAGCGGTGCGAGCACGGCGTTGAGGATGGCGACGACCGCGACGACGACGAAGGCGCCCTGCAGTCCGTCGAGGTGGATGCCCGGCAGCACCCAGGCCGCGAGGAAGAGCGAGACCGCCGAGATGATCCAGTGCCCGAGTGTGCGCACGAGGGTGTACTGCGGCCGCACGGGTTCCCAGGTCGGCTGCTCGCCGTACACGGCTCGCTTCGAGGCGCTCATGACCGGAATCGTACGGGTGTCGACCATGACGATGAGGCGCTGCGGGACACTGCGGAGTGCCGGTATGGCGAAGGCGCAGTGCGATGCGTGCCGACCGCGGAGCGCCGGGCCACGACGCGTGGCACGTTGGAGTTCCCCGATCAGGAGTTCCGATGTCCGACACCGCATCGATCGCCGATCGCCTGCGCGCGTTCGCGCACATGGTGATCGAGGGCGATCACAACGTCCGCAACCACCTGTCCGTCACGGGCTCGACCGCCGATGTCGAGGCGTTTCTCAAGCGGTCCCGTGTCGTTGAGGACGGCCAGACGACGGTGAAGCTCGGCGATCGCCACCTGTCGGTCATGTACCAGGAGCGTCGCCACCGTGCCCACGCAGGCGCTTGGGCGACGCTGGAGCCGGGCCGAGAGCCCGCAGCCGGTGGTACCCACATGGAGGAAGCCGAGGCGGTCTTCGCGTTCGCCACCGACAGTGCCTGCGACGAGGACATGGCCGCACTCAGCACGGAGTACCCCACGCTGGAGCTCCGCTACGCGTGGTTCGAGCATCGTGGCGACGAGGACGACGTGGCGCGTGGCGGGCTCTGGAAGGGCGGGCGCCGGGTGGCGGATCACCTCGGCCAGCTGCAGGCGGCGCCGCCAGACACGCAGCAGCTCGCCGAGTTGGTCCGCGCCGTCGAGTCGCTTGAGGAGCCGCAGCGCGCGATCACCGCCGCGTCGTCGTGATGCCGGAGACCCGCTGACGGCGGAGCGTCGCGCCGTCAGCCGGACGGAGCGACGACGGTGCGGTCGCGACCGCTGCGCTTGGCCGCGTACATCGCCTGATCCGCCCGTAGGATCAGCGCGTCACTGCTCTCGTCCGCCTGGCGCAGCACGACACCGATGCTGAGCGTCGTCGCGACGGTGCCGGTCTCCGCGGTGACGGGCCGGCCGCAGGCGCTGCGAAGTTGGTCGGCGACAGCGACGGCCTCGGCCTCGGCGCTGATGCCGTGCAGCACGACGAGGAACTCGTCGCCACCGAGGCGTGCGACGAGATCGCCGGTGCGCACCCCCGCCTCGAGGCGCTGGGCTGTCACCCGCAGCAGCGCGTCGCCCGCCACGTGTCCCCACGTGTCGTTGACGACCTTGAACTCGTCGAGATCGATGAAGAGCAGCGCGATCGCCGTGTCGTCCGTGCGCTCACCGGCATCGAGCTCGGTAAGACGCCGCAGCACCTCCTCGCGCTTGAGCACGCCGGTGAGATCGTCGTGCGCGGCCTGAAACGCCAAGGCATCGCGCGCCGCTACCTGCTCATCGACGACGCGGAACGACGAGACAACTCCGTCACGCTGGCCCTGTGCGTCGAAGAACGGACCGGCCGCTACCTGCACCCAGTGGTACGTGGCGTCATGGTGCCGCACGCGCAGTTCGACCATCTTCGTGCGGCCCTCCTGCACGGCGACCTGACACGCGTGCATGGCGTCGAGGTCATCAGGGTGCACGAACTCGTCGAAGCCACGATGCAGCCACTCCTCTGCGCGCCATCCCAGCACCTTCGTGAGCGATGGTGAGACCCATACCAGCACGCCATCGCGCAGCAGCTGCACGACGTCCGTGGAATGCTCGGCGAGCAGGCGGAAGCGCTGCTCGGACTCCGCCAGCCGCACCGCCGTGCGATGCTGGTGGGTGACGTCCCGCCAGACGACGCTCAGGCGTCCTCGTCCCACCGGTGTGATGTGCGTGTCGTAGTGGCGATCCGTTCCGGTCACCGTATTCACGTAGTGGAACGCCTCGAGGACGACCGGTTCGCCGGACGCGCAGGCCTGCCGGTAGATCTCGAGCAGGCCGGTGGTCTCGACGCCAGGCTCGAGTTCGGACAGCGCCATGCCGTGCATCTCCTCGGGCGTGCGCCCGTACTCGACGCACGTCGCGCGGTTGGCGTGCAGGTGCCGGAAATCGATGATCGTGCCGGTTGCGTCGCGGACCGGCTCCATGAGGATGTGCGAATCGGTCAGCGAGTCCGAGACCGCACGCAGCAGCTCCTCCGATTCGGCGGCGCTCGTGCGGGCCTCGACGAGCTCGTCCACCAGCACCATGCCGCCCGTGAAGCCGATCGTCTCGCCGCTCGCGTCCCGGTGCGTCGTGAGCGTGGTCTTGACCCAGCGGTAGCCGCCATCGCGCGTGCGCATGCGCAGGCCGAACCCGCCGCCGGCCTCGGCATCTGGATCCCCGGCGTAGATGCGGTCCCGACGCTCGGCCGACCAGGCGAGGTCGTCCGGATGCCCCAGGACTGACATGACCGTGCCGACCAGCTCGCTCGGCTGCCAGCCGAGCGCACGTGTGACGGACGGCGCCATCCACGTGACCCGACGAT
>CAINDT010000400.1 GCA_903847495.1 uncultured Actinomycetes bacterium | reverse complement strand
CTCGACCATGACGGCCGCAACGGTGCGGTTGGTCGCCGGGTCGATCAGCACCATGCTGCCCATGGCGCGATTCTCGCCGTAGGGCTCGATCACCAGGGGCTGGGCGGCGAGGAGCGAGACGATGCCGAGATCGTTGGCCTCGAGCGTGTCGGCGGGCACATGCTGCATCGTCTCGAGTTCGAGCCGCTCGTACAGCTCCTCGACGATGACGGGCACGGTGCGTGCCCCTTGGCGCGCCTCGAGCCTTGCCGGCACGGCAAGCGGCTGCTCATCGAGCCACGCGACGGTGGCGCGCAGACGCGACGCGACCTGCGGCGGCGTCGCAGCGAGGGCGATCACGTCACCGCGCGAGACATCGATGTCGGTCTCGAGGTGCAGCGTGACGCTGAGCGGCGCCGTTGCGGACTCGCGCTCGTCGCCGAGCACGTCGATCTTCGCAATGCGGCTCGTGGCGCCAGAGGGCAGCGCGACGATCTCGTCGCCCACCGTCACCACGCCGCTGTCGATTCGCCCAGCGAGTCCACGGATGTCGCGCTCGCCATCGTCGTGCCGCACGACCCACTGCACGGGCATCCGGAACGCGGTTTCAGCCACGGGCGGATCGAGGTCGTGGAGCACGTCGAGCACGGTCGGCCCGTCGTACCACGGCGTCTCGGGCGAGCGCTCCGTGAGGTTGACGCCGTTGAGCGCCGACAGTGGAATCGGGGTGATGCGCGGCCCGTCGATCGCAGCAGCGGACGCAACAAGCTCGTCGGCAATCTCGTGGAAGCGCGCTTCGTCGTAGTCGACGAGGTCGATCTTGTTGACGCAGGCGATCACGTCGCGAACGCCGAGCATGCCGCAGATCGCGAGGTGGCGGCGGGTCTGCGCCGTCGTGCCGTTCTTCGCATCGACCAGCAGAATCGCGGCGTCGGCGCCAGCGGCGGCCGTCACCATGTTGCGCGTGTACTGCACGTGCCCTGGCGCGTCGCCGAGCAGGATGCGACGTCCATTGGCGTCGAACGAGCGATAGGCGACGTCGATCGTGATGCCCTGCTCGCGCTCGGCGCGGAGGCCGTCGGTGAGCAGAGCAAGGTCGATGCCCTTGCGGCCGCGCTTGCGGCTCGCCTCGGCGACGGCCTCGATCTGGTCGCTCGTGAGGTGGCCCGTGTCGTGCAGCAGGCGGCCGATCAGCGTGGACTTGCCGTCATCGACGGAGCCAACCGCGACAACATGGAGCATGGGCGTCTCGATCGACATCAGAAGTATCCGTTTCGCTTGCGGTCTTCCATGGCGGCCTCGGACGTCTTGTCGTCGGCCCGCGAGGCGCCGCGCTCGGAGACGTCGGAGTCACGTGTCTCCTGCAAGACCTCGGCGACCGTCGAGGCGGTGGACAGGATCGAGCCAGTGCACGACATGTCGCCGACCGTGCGGAAGCGCACCGTCTCGGAGAAGACCGTCTCGTGCGGATAGCGCTCAACCTCCTCCACAGCGGCGAGCAGCATGCCGTCGCGCTCGAACACCTCGCGCTCGTGCGAGAAGTAGATCGACGGCAGGGCAAGCCCCTCCTGCTCGATGTAGGCCCAGATGTCGATCTCGGTCCAGTTCGACAGCGGGAACACGCGGAAGTGCTCGCCCGTGCGCAGCTTGGTGTTGTAGATCGTCCACGGCTCGGGGCGCTGGTTGCGCGGATCCCACTGGCCGAAGGCATCGCGGTGGCTGAAGAATCGCTCCTTGGCGCGGCTGCGCTCCTCGTCGCGACGAGCGCCACCGAAGCAGGCGTCGAAGCGGTGCTCGGCGATCGCGTCGAGCAGCGTCGTGGTCTGCAGGCGATTGCGGCTCGAGCGGGGCCCCACCTCGTCCTGCACGCGACCACGGTCGATGGAATCCTGGACGGACGCCACGATCAGCTGCTCATCGATCTCCGCGACAAAGCGATCCCGATACTCGATCACCTCGGGGAAGTTGTGCCCGGTATCGACGTGCATCAGCGGAAACGGGAGTCCGGCGGGGGCGAAGGCCTTGACCGCGAGGTGCGCGAGGACGATCGAGTCCTTGCCGCCGCTGAAGAGCAGCACGGGGCGCTCGCACTCGGCGGCGCACTCACGGATCACGTGCACGGCCTCGGCCTCGAGCACGTCAAGCGTCGACAGTTCGGTCAGCATGGTCATGCGGGCAGCTCCGGGTGGGATTCGCGGACACGGCGGTACATCAGGACAACTCCGAGGGCGACGATGGCGAACCAGATCACCAGGCCGGCGGGCGGCAGCGGCAGCCCTGCCTTGACGGCGAGCGACCCCGCGGCCGCGAGCAGCACGCCGGCGAGCGCGCAGCGCAGTGCGAGGGCGGGCAGCCGCACCGAGACCCGGGTGCCGATCAGGACTCCGGGGACGGAGCCGACGAGTAAGAGCCCCGCTAGCGCGAAATCGACATTGCCGAGGATGATGTTGCCGATCGAGGCCGCCCAGAGCAGCAGGGCGGCATGGAAGACGTCGGTGCCGACAACGCGATGCGGTGCCAGCTGGAAGACCGCGATCAGCAGCAAGGCGAGTACGGCGCCACTGCCCGCGGACGTCAGGCCGAGGACGAAGCCCACGAGGGCGCCGGAGACGATCGCGGCGATCCACTGGTGCTTCGGCGCCCGCTCCGGGCGCAGCGGCGGCGGGAA
Source organism: uncultured Actinomycetes bacterium (assembly GCA_903847495.1). Lineage (GTDB taxonomy): Bacteria > Actinomycetota > Thermoleophilia > Gaiellales > F1-60-MAGs149 > F1-60-MAGs149. The sequence goes on along the minus strand of CAINDT010000400.1, from coordinate 2,120 downwards.
GAGCGTCTGCCACAGCATCGCCACGCCGCAGATTGCGATCGCGATCGCGACCACGACGATCAGCGGGGTGTCGATCGCGAAGCCGATCCGACCCTCCAGGTAGGTGAGCAGGAAGACCGCTCCGAGCGCGGCGGGCACGCTACCGACGGCGAGCTGCAGCGACAGACGGAGGTCGACCGTCTTCTTGCGGAAGTGGCTGCCGCCACCGACCGTCTTGGTGACGGCCGCGTAGAAGAGGTCCGTTCCGATGGCGCTGACCGGGGGCACGCCCGCCACCACGACGAGCAGCGGCGTCATGATCGACCCACCACCCACGCCGGTTGCACCGACGAGCAGGCCCACGCCGAGGCCGAACAGGATCATCATCAGCTCGTGGCTCACGCGACCGAGCCTCCGGCCGGGTGCAGGCCGCACTCGGTCTTCTCCGAGCTGGCCCAGCGGCCCTCGCGACCAGCACCGGGCTTGGTGCAATGCGTGCAGCCGATCGAGGCGTACCCCTGCTCGTGCAGGGGATTGACCGGTAGGTCGCGTGCGCGGATGTACGCCCAGACGTCGTCCTCCGACCAGTCGGCGAGCGGGCTGAACTTCCAGATACCGCGAGCCTCGTCGTACTCGACCTTCGGCGTGTTGGCGCGCGTCGGAGCCTGGTCGCGGCGAATACCCGTGATCCACGCGTCGAGCTCGCCGAGCGCGCGCCCGAGGGGCTCAACTTTGCGGATGCCGCAGCAGGCGTTCGGGTCGCGCTCCCACAGGGCCTCGCCGTGCGCGGCAGCCTGCTCCGCGAGCGTCGGGCCGTGAAACGACTCGATCGTGACCCCATAGCGCTCCTCGACCGCCTTCCACGTCGCGTAGGTCTCGGGGAAGAGCACGCCGGTGTCGAGCGCGAAGACGCGCGCGTCGGGTCGCGCGGCAAACACCATCTCGAGGAGGACGGCCTCCTCCTGCTGGAAGGAGCAGGCAAGCGAGATGCGCGGATGGAATGCCTCGAGGGCGGCGGCAATGAGCTCCTCGGCCGAGAGAGTCTCGGCATCGGCGGGCGCAAACGGCAGGGGGTTGTGTGCGGTCACGTGATATCCGGTGGTGGTCGGCGGGCGTACGAGCTCCGAAGTTCTAGAAGCATACCTTATGTCCTGCAAAAGGTTTACTGATAACAAATGGTTATGCAGAAAGCCTCTGCCTATTCGCAACGACGGCAGTTGCATGTCGGTCGGGCGCCGCCCGATATGGTGTCCCCGTGCCCGAGTTCCCCCACTACTCCGCCCTCTCCCTCCGCCTGTCCGACGAGCCGGACCCGGCGTGGAAGGTCCACACGATCGCCGTGAAGCGGAAGGCCGCGGGCGAGGATGTGATCGTCCTCTCCATCGGCGAGCCCGACTCGCCGCCGCCGCCCGCGGTGCTGGCCGAGATCGAGGCGTCGATCGCCCGCGGTCGCACGCGCTACTCCAATGCGCGCGGCGAGGACAACGTGATCGAGGCGATCTGCCGTTACACCTCGAAGCAGGCTGGTCGTACGATCGAGCCCGACATGGTCAACTTCTTCCCCGGTGCGCAAACCGCGCTGTTCGGGATGCTGATGACGATCGTCGGTCCCGGTGACGGGCTGATCGTGCCCGAGCCGTTCTACGCGCCATACACCCAGGTGCTCGGCGCGACCGGCGTCGAGGTCGGCCACATCGCGCTCCAGCCGGAGCACGGGTTCCACCCCTCGCTCGACGAGCTGCGCGCCGCGATCACACCGCACACCCGCGCGATGGTGATCACGAATCCGCACAACCCGACGGGCGCGGTGCTCACGCGCGACGAGTTGACGGCGATCGCCGAGCTCTGCCGCGAGCACGACATGTGGCTCGTCGCCGACGAGGTCTACAACGAGTTCATCTACACCGGCGAATTCACCAGCGTGTTGGCGCTCGAGGGCTACGAGGACCGCACGATCGCCCTCGGCACGCTCTCAAAGTCGTACGCCATGACGGGCTTTCGCCACGGCTGGGCCGTCGGCCCCGCGGCCGTCGGCGCCCGTGCCGCCGTACTGCTCGAGGCGATGCTGTTCGGCTGCGTGCAGTTCATCCAGGACGCCGGCGCCGTCGCGCTGTCTGATGATGGCGCCTTCCCCCGCGCCG
>CAINDT010000399.1 GCA_903847495.1 uncultured Actinomycetes bacterium | reverse complement strand
CCGGCGATCAGCACGTGCGGCATCTTGGCGAGGTCGGCGTGCACGTGGTTGCCGCTGATGTCCTTGCCGAGCCAGACGGTCAGCGGGCTGCAGCCGGCCGGGAACGAGCCCTGGATGTCGCCGAGCGTCACGAGGTTCGGCGTCGTGTTCGGGACCTCGACACCGACGGCCTGCTTGCCGGGGATCGGGGCGAGGATGCGGATATCGGTCGTGGCGAGTGCGTAGGCGAGGTCGTCCTTGAGGGCCGAGACCTTGCCGACCTTCGTGCCCGGCGCGAGCTGGATCTCGTAGCGCGTCACGCGCGGACCCGACACGGTGCCGATCACGCGGCTCTTCACGCCGAAGCTCTCGAGCGCCTCGACGAGCGACTGGCCCATGCGGTCGAGCGTGCTCTGCTCCACCTCGGCGGCCTGCGAGCGGCCGAGCACGCTCGGGTCGGGCAGCTTGTAGTCCTCGTGCTGGCGACGCACGGCGGGCAGGGCAAGGTTGATCGTCGGCTCGCCGCTCTCGTCGTCCTCGAAGACGCTCTCGGGCGTGTCGGCGACGGGCTCCTCCCACGACGACTCGGCCGTGGGCTCCTTCTTGGCCTTGGCAGCCTTGGCGACGGGGACGGGCGTGGGCTCGGCCGGCGGAAACGTCGGCTCCTGCGTGGCTTCGGCCTGCGCGGACTCGTCGCCCCAGACCTCGTGGATCGGATCGGGGTAGACGATCTCCTCGGGCTCGTCCGCCAGCGGCTGAACGTGCGCCTTGCGCGTGCGGCTGGCCTCGCGATGCTCGATCAGGGCCTGGCGCTCCGCCTCCTCCTTGGCGAGGGCGCGGCGGGCGGACCGATCATCGAGCCACTCGATCGTGGCGGAGTAGATATCAACGACCGTCTCCCAGAACGCCTGCCACAGCACGCTCAGCTTCTGGCCGGCGAGCAGGACGACGCCGGACACGGCGAGCGCGACGATGAGGAGCAGCACACCGGCATCGCCCGCAGCCGAGCCGAGCAGCTTGTGGAGGTTGCCACCGACGAAGCCGCCGGCGTTCTCCGACAGTCGGCCGGTGGTCTCGTCGTTCGACAGGGCGAGCAAGAGCGCCAGCAGGATCAGCGGCACGCCGGCCAGGCGACGGCGCAGCCCGGGGCTGAGGTTCTTCTGCAGGATCAGCGCGCCACACCCGACGAGGATCACGGGCAGGAAGATCGCGAAGGCGCCGAACGCCACGCGCGAGCCGTCCTTCAGTTGCGCGCCGACGGCCGAGCCGTCTACGCCGACCCAGAGCAGCAGTGCGAGAAAGAGACCGAGGAGCGTGAGGCCACCACCGGCAACGAGGCGCGGCAGCGGACTCGGCTGCGTGCTCTTGCGTGCGGCAGGCTTGCGGGCCGCCGGCTTTCGCGCGGCGGGCTTGCGCTTGGGCGCGGCCTTGGAGGCGGTTGCGCGGGGCTTCTTCGGGGCAGGTTTGGACGATCGCGAACGTGTGGCCACGCTTGGGGCTTCTCCCCTCCCCGGGGTTCTCCTTCACCGAATCGCAAACCGGCAGGAATTGCGGGTAACCCGCGGAACAGTCGTGGCATGCGTAGACCGTCGGCTGCCCTGATCGTCGCCTCGATCGCCCTCTTCGTCGCTCTCGGCGGCACGTCCTATGCCGTCACGCAGCTGCCGAAGAACTCGGTCGGCACGAAGCAGTTGAAGAAGAACGCCGTCACCTCGGTGAAGATCAAGAACGGCACGGTCGCCGCGACCGATCTCACGCCGGCACTGCTTGCCTCGCTGGGTCTCAGCTCGACCGGCGCTGCGGGCGCGACAGGCGCCACCGGTTCGAAGGGCGAGAAGGGCGACACCGGAGCCACCGGCGCAACCGGAGCAGCCGGGGCAACCGGCGCAACCGGAGCAACCGGCGCGACCGGCGCCACGGGTCCGAGCGGCGTCGTCGGATACGGCTGGGCGCGCAGCGCAACCTCGGTCACCCTCTCAACGACGGAGGCGCCCGT
>CAINDT010000398.1 GCA_903847495.1 uncultured Actinomycetes bacterium | reverse complement strand
CGTTCTGGTGATTGGCCTGCTCGTGTTCGGCCCCAAGAAGCTGCCCGAGATCAGCCGCGGTATCGGCTCTGGCATGCGCGATTTCCGCAAGGGCCTCGCCGGCGAGGTTGATGCCGCATCCGCTCCTGTCGACGCCGCTGCAGTTCCGACTGCGGCGCCGGTCGCCGCGGAGGCTGCCGTCGCCGCTGAAACCCCGCCTGCCGCGCCGTCCGCTGCGCCGCCGGTCGCAGCACCGCCTGTGGCCGCTGCCGCCGCGCCGTCGTCCACCCCTGCACCGCCGCCGGCGGAGTAGCGCGCTCTCCGGGGCGACCTCACCATGCTTTCCGGCCTCCGCAGCACCCGTCGCGTCGAGCACGCCGAGCAGATCCACATCACGGATCACCTCGAGGAGCTCCGCAACCGCATCATCATCAGCCTGCTGGCGCTGGCGGTCGGCTTCGGTCTGTGCTTCTGGCAGCACGAGCTGATTATCGAGTTCCTTAATCGCCCGCTGCCCGCGAGCGTCCCGGATCCGATCGTGCTGGGCGTCGCCGAGCCGTTCACGATCTCGCTGAAGATCGCCCTCGCGGGCGCGGTGATCCTCGCGATTCCGGTGCTGATCTATCAGGTCTACGCCTTCGTGATGCCGGCCTTTGACCCGGATCACGACCGCCGCACCTGGCCGTACCTGAGTGCCGCGTCCTCGCTCTTCTTCGTGGGCCTCGCGTTCGGCTACTTCCTGGTGCTGCCGTCGGCGCTCGGGTTCCTCATCGGCTTCGACTCCGACCTGTACAACCGTCAGGTCCAGGCGGGTGACTACTACTCGTTCGTGGTGACGATCCTGATCGCGTGCGGCCTCATCTTCCAGTTGCCGACGGGCGTGTTCGTGCTGAGCACGGTCGGACTGATGCGCTCGGCGTGGATGCGCCGGCACCGCCGCTACGCGATCTTCGGCATGTCGATCGTCGCGGCTGCCCTGCCGGGCGGCGACGTGATCTCGATGCTCATCATCTTCGCTGCGCTGCTGGGTCTGTACGAGGTCTCGATCTACGTGGCGCTATTCGTGGAGAAGCGCAAGGGCGACGAGCTCGACCTGCCGGAGGAGGCAACGACCGAGCTCGACGTTGCCGCCGGCGGCGACGCGTGACCGAGGTCTACGCCGCCGACCACGTGCTGCCGGTCGGAGCGGCTCCACTGCGCGGTGGGGCAGTGGCAGTGCGTGACGGCGAGATCATCGCGGTGGGCACCCGGGCCGAGGTCCTGATGGCCCATGCCGACGCGCGGGTGGAGGAGCTTGGCGCGGCGATCCTGCTGCCGGCGCTCGTCAACGTCCATACGCATCTCGAGTACGCGTCGTACGGTGGCTTCGGTGACGGGCTCACGTTCGGCCCGTGGATCGCCGACCACGTGGCGCGTCGGCCCCGGCTCGAGCCCGGCGATGTCGAGGCGATCGCGGCGCTCGGCGCGCTGCAGAACCTGCGGTCCGGTGTCGGCACGATTGCCGATGCCTCGTTCGCGGGCGCATCGGTGCGGGCAGCCAGCGAGGCAGGGCTGCGTGGCATCGTCGACATCGAGGCGTTCGGCGGCAAGGGTGCGGATCCCGCGCCGACGGTCGAGCAGACGTGGGAGCGCATTCAGGCACATCGCGCCGAGGCCTCCCCGCTGATCCGCGTCGGCATCTCGCCGCATGCGCCGTACACCGTCACGCCGGCGCTCTACCGGGCGCTCGACGAGCTCGCGCGGGCCGAGGGCCTATCGATCATCACGCACGTGGCCGAGTCCAAGGGCGAGCTCGAGGCGATCGCGTCCGGCACGGGTCCCGTCGCAGTCGCGCTGCGCGACCTCGCGGAGGTCGAGGCCTCCGGGCTGCATCCCGTCGATCTGATGGCCGAGCTCGGCCTGCTGCGTCCCGATGTCCTGCTGGTGCACATGGTGCAGATCACCCCCGAGCATGCGCGCATGGTGGCCGCCGGCGGCGCAGGCATCGCCCACTGCCCGCGTTCCAACGCGCTCCTCGGCTGCGGTGCCGCGCCGCTCGCGGATATGCTCGCCGCCGGCGTGCACGTCGGCATCGGCACCGACTCGCCGGCCTCGGCCGTCGACTTCGACCTCTGGACCGAACTGCGAACCGCGATCTTCACGGCGCGCTCGCGCGAGGCCCTGCCGGATGCTCTCACCGCGCATCAGGCGCTCGAGCTCGCCACGATCGGCGGCGCCCGTGCGCTGGGCTATGCCGATGTGATCGGGACGCTCGAGGTGGGCAAGCGCGCCGACCTTACGGCCATCGATCTCGTTGGCACGCCGTTCGCCGAGGTTGAGGATCCGATCGTCAGCGCCGTGTTCTCCGGCTCACCGGAGCGCACGCTGCTCACCGTCGTGGATGGCGTCGTGCGCTACCGTAGGGCCACCGACGAGAGTCGTCTCGCCGCCGCGCTTGCCGCCGCGCGACCGGCTCGGACGCGGATGATCGGAACCCAAGGCTGATGTCGAAGAGCAAGAACACGAACCACACGCGCGCCTCCCATGACGGCGGCGCTACGCGCCATCCCAAGAAGCGCCAGGAGGCGCCGTATTCGGCAACGCCCACGCTCAACGAGCGCATGCGCAAGAACGGCAAGTGGGTGTTCCTCGCGCTCGCGGTTGTATTCGGCATCACCTTCGTGTTCGCCGGCGTCGGCACCAGCGGGCCGTCGCTGATCGATCTGATCGGCCAGAACAACGACTCGAGCCCGGTCACGACGAGCGTCGACGACAGCGCGGTGCAGAAGGCGGAGGCCGCGACCAAGACGTCGCCCGATGATCCGCAGGTGTGGCTCGCGCTGGCGCAGGCCGAGGTCGGCGCCGGTCAGCTCGACAAGGTTCCCGCTGCGGCGGAGAAGGCCTCGGAGCTCGCGCCGAAGGACGCGGAGGTGCAGTCCGCCATCGCCGACGTCTATCTCGCGCAGGCCGCAGCGGCGCTGCAGAAGGCCCAGACGATGTACGCCGCCGCGCAGGGCGGTGGTACGGTCGACGGCCGCAGCGCCGTGCCGCAGCAGGTGATCCCCGGTCAGTCCAGCGGCGCCACGCCGTTCCAGACCGCGCAGGAGGCGTTGGCGAGCGCGAAGCTCTCCGCCGCATCCGAGAAGGTTTCCCCGTTGCAGACCCAGTCCTCTGAGGCCTACACGGCGGCGGTGGCGGCGCAGACGATCGTCACCGAGGTCGAGCCGGACGATCCGGCGGCCTGGTTCCGACTCGGCCAGATTGCGACGGCGGCCAACGACTCGTCCGGCGCGATTACCGCCTACGAGCGGTTCGTCAAGCTGGCGCCTGAGGACCCGCTCACGGGCAAGGTCAAGGACGAGATCAAGCGGCTCAAGGAGTCGCTTGTGCCCGCCACGCAATAGGTGGAGCGCAGCCGCGCGATCCTTGGGTAGGATTCTCGCCGCGGGCCGTTAGCTCAGCTGGCAGAGCAGGGGACTCTTAATCCCAAGGTCGAAGGTTCGATCCCTTCACGGCCCATACAGAAGGGGGTTGGCACTCCAGGCGGAGTGCCAACCCCCTTCGTCATGCTGGATTCAGCTCTGCTGGGCGGCTTCCCAGGCGGCCTGGCTGGCCAGGTCCGCGAGGGGGCTGAACATGCCGAAGTCGAAGTCGGCGAGCGGCGCGCCGGCCTGCACCTTGGCGGGCCAGTCCGGGTTGCCAAGGGCGGACTTGCCCTGGGCGATCACGTCGGCGTCACCGGCAGCGATCACGCTGGCGGCGACCGCCGGATCACCGAGGCCGCCGTTGACGATCACGGGCGCCTTGGAGTGCTTCTTGGCGAGGCCGGCGAGCGAGTGGCCCGAGCCGAAGACCTCGTCGGTGGCGACGTGCTCGGTGATGTGGATGAAGTTCACGCCGGCCTCGTCGAGCACCGGGAAGATGTCGGCTGCATCCTGCTCGCCGCCGACCCACTGGTACTCGAAGTCGTTGACCTTGCTCTGCGAGAGGCGCAGGCCGACCGGGATCTTGCCCTGCGTCGCGGCGACCGCGGCCTTGACGATCTCCTCGTCGAGGCGGATGCGGTTACGCGCGCTGCCGCCGTACTCGTCGGTGCGCTGGTTCGTGTACGCGGTCCAGAACTGGTCGAGCAGGTAGCCGTTGGCCCCGTGGATCTCGACGGCGTCGAAACCGGCCTCGAGCGCGAACACCGCGGCGGACACGAACGCGTCCTTGACCTCGATGATCTCGTCCGTCGTGATCTCACGCGGGGTCGGATAGCCACCCTCGCCGCGGTAGAACGTCAGCATCTCGCCCTTCGGCGTTACGGCGGACGGCGCGATTGCGCCCTCCTCGTAGTTCGCGTTGCGACCCTGGTTGAGGGCGCCCGCGTGGACGAGCTGCATGCAGATCTTTGCGCCGGCGTCGTGGACGGCGTCGACGACGACCTTCCACGCATCGCGCTGCGCGGCCGTGGCGATGCCCGGCTGGAAGTGGTAGCCCTGCGCGTGCTTCTGATCGACGTAGGACGCCTCGACGATGATCAGTCCGAAGCCGCCGCGGGCGAACTTTGCGTAGTAGTCGGCCATGGCCTGCGTGGCGAGGCCGTCCTCCGTCGCGCTCACGCGCGTCATCGGCGCGACCGCGAGGCGGTTCTTGAGCTCAAGCGAGCCGAGCGTGGCGGACTGGAACAGGATCGACGTGTCGGTCACTTGGGTCTCCTCGGGTGGTGCGGACGTTCGAAGGGGTAAACCTAGTCGAACCGTGGGATATTCCCGTGCGCTCGGTCAGGTCTGCCGAATGCCGCGTTGCAGCCGGGCGGGGGAGAGTGTCAGCGCGAGCAGGCAGAAGAGGCCGGCCGCGATCGGGAACGCGAGCAGCACGAGGTCGAAGCTGCCGGTCAGATCGCGTACCCAGCCGAGCGCGGACGGGGCGCAGGCGGTGATCAGGTAGCCGACGAACAGCATCATGCCGGCGGCCGCGCCGACGTCGATCGGGCTGTCAGCGACGTCGAGCGGCAGGCTCATCGTGACGGTGAACATCATTCCGTTGGCGACGCCGGCGAGCAGCATCCACTCGAATCCGAAGGCGGGCACCAGCGCGAAGAGCAGCGTCGCGAGTGTCATCACCGCACTCGCCGCGACGAGCGCCCGCCGCCGCGTGACGCGCTCGCCGATCAGACCGACGGCCAGCGACGTCGGCAGCGTGCCGATGTTGTACAGCGCCGCCAGCCAACCGACGGAGGTCTCCGAGTAGCCGAGTTCCACATAGGCAGACGGTGCCCAGGTGGCGAGGCCGTAGAAGACCACACCCATCAGGCCGAACATCGCGGCGAAGCTCCAGACGATGCTGCTGCGCAGCGGGAAGCGGGGGAAGACGCCACGTTGACGCTGCACGTGCATGTTGCGCGTCGCGACGACCCACGCCAGGACGAACAGGAGGCTGGCGGCCGACATCACGAGCAGCGACCAGCGCCAGTCGCCGAGCCAGAGGGCGAGTGGCACCGCGACGATGGCGGAGGCGGTCGCGCCGAACTGGATGCCGGTGGAGTAGACGGCGGTGAGCAGCAGCGGTCGGTCGGCGAAGCGTTCCTTCACCGCGATCACCATCAACGCGTTGCCAACGCCCATGCCGACGCCGACGAGGAACGTGAAGAGGATCAGGCCCGTCGCTCCCGGCACAAAGGCGCGGGCCATGCCGGCCAGGGCGATCAAGAGCCCTGCGGCGCTGACCGCGTTGATCGCGCCGATGCGCCCGGCGATGACCGGCGCGAGTGGCGCGAAGATGCCGAGACACAGCACCGGGATCGTCACGAGCAGACCGGTGAACGCGTGCGACATGTCCAGCGAACGCTGGATCTCCGGCACCAGCGGACCGATGCCGACGACCTGTGGCCGCAGGGTCAGCGAGGTGAGCAGCAGGCCGACGACGAGCGGCATGCGGTCGCCGATCTTGCTGACGGCATGTGCCGCGGTGGCGTGATCCCCTGTCGCCTGCCGCTCGCCGCCCATGCCGAGGAGCATGCCAGACGGTCGGCGCCTCGGCCGATCCAGGCGCAGGGGGCCTAGAACGTCGGCGGTAGGGGATTGCCGCAGCTGGCGTTGATGTCGCCGACGACCTGACGCTGGATCTCGTTCATCGTCAGCTGCCAGTAGGGGTCGTACGGCGACGGCGGCCCGTCGAACACCACGCGCACGTCCGGGGTTACGCCGGGTCCGCTGACCGTCATGCGGTAGCG
>CAINDT010000397.1 GCA_903847495.1 uncultured Actinomycetes bacterium | reverse complement strand
GCGAACAGCGCCTCCATCGAGACCTCGAGGCCCGGCGCGATCGAGCCGCCGATGAACGCGCCGTCGGGCGCGACGACGTCGAAGTTGGTGGCGGTGCCGAAGTCCACGACGATCGACGGCGAACCGACGGTCGCCGCTGCAGCCGCGGCGTTGGCGATGCGATCCGGGCCGACCTCGCGCGGATTCTGCACGCGCACCGCGACGCCGGTCTTCACACCCGGACCGACGGTAATCGGCTCGACGCCGGCCACGCGCTGGAGGACCTCCTCCCAGGCCTGCTGCACGGGCGGCACCGTGGTCGACAGGCAGCCGGCGCTGATCTGCGCAGCGTCGATCGCACGCGAGGCGAGCAGGCCGCGCAGCGTCACGTCGAGCTCGTCGGTCGTGCGGTAGCGCGTGGCGATGCGCCACTCGGCGGCGAGCGCGTCGCCGTCGAACAGGCCGATCACGCTCGACGTATTGCCGACGTCGACGGCGAGCAGCACGGTGCTAGTCCTCGGCGGGCGGCGTGAAGTCCGGCGGCAGCGTCGTGAAGATGTCGTCCTCCGGCTTCAGCTCCTCGACCGTCACGTCCTGCGTGGTGTGCACCTCAGCGCGCGGGATGATGCGACTCGGGCGGTTCTTGTCCCAGACCCAGACGTCCTCCATCTTGAGATGGAAGAGCGGATACGACGGCTGATGCTCGATCGACATCTCCAGCTTGTTGCAGAGGTACGTGGCCTCCTGCGTGAGGATGCAGTACCGGAACAGGCCGAAAACCGTGGCGTACTCGCGCTTCAGCGTGAGCTCGAGCTCGGCGTCGTACTCCTCGAGGTCCTCAAGATGCGACACGTTCGACTCCCTGGCTATGCCGGTCGGATCACGAGGGATCGTAGACGAGCGACGGATCGCCGACGACGATGACACCATCCAGCGGCAATCCGGCCAGAATCGCGGCGTAGTCGACGCCGTTGGCATCCGCCGCAAACGGCGCGACCTCGACCAGCGGCTGGAGGGCGAATCGCCGCTCGTGCAGGCGCGGATGCGGGACGATCAGCCCCGGTGCGGCGAGCACGACACCCTCGTACCAGAGCAGGTCGAGATCGAGCGTGCGCGGGCCCCAATGTACCCCCCGCGTGCGGCCGTGGCCGTGCTCCGTGGCGAGCAGGAGCTGCAGCAACTGCACCGGCCCGAGCGTCACCTCCAGGAGCGCGGCTGCGTTGAGAAAGTCGTCCTGCTCCACACCGCCGACCGGTGCTGTGCGGTAGAGCGAGGAGGCCGCGATCACGTCCACGCCCTCGGAGCGGTCGAGCTCGGCGAGTGCCTCACGGAAGGCCTGCGCCACGTCGCCGACGTTGCCGCCGATGCCGATCACCGTGCGCGTCATGCCGTTCGCGTCACCGTGACGACGACGTCGCCGAACGGCGCCGCGATCGGGGCGTGCGGCTTGTGCACGGCGACGGTGACGCGCTCAATCGGAAACGCCGCGAGCAGATCGACGGCGATCAGATCGGCAAGCCGCTCGATCAGGTCGACCGGGTCGCCCGTGGCGATCGCGACGACGCGCTCCGTGACGGCGCCGTAGTCGACCGCATCGCCCAGCGCATCCGTATCGCAGGCACGATCCGACGTCGGCACGAGATCCACGTCGATGCGGAAGTCCTGGCCCTGCGCGCGCTCCTCGGGCAGCACGCCGTGGAAGGCGAAGACCTCGATACCGACAACCTGGATGCCGAGCTGACGCGTCATGCGGGCACCGTGCCAGATCCGAGCACCGGGCGAAGCACCGCCAGCGCCTCGGCGTGCGGCGCCACGTCGTGCACGCGTAGCATCCACGCCCCGCGCTCGACGGCGGCCATGCCGGCCGCGACGGTGGCGACAGTGCGATCGCGCTCGGGGTCGCCCAGCAACGCGCCAAGGAAGCGTTTGCGCGAGACGCCGATCAGCACCGGGCAGCCCGTGGCCTCCCCCAGCTCGCGCGTGGCGGCCAGCAGCGCGACGTTGTGCTCGACGGTCTTCCCGAACCCGATGCCCGGATCGACGGCGATGCGGCGCGGATCGATGCCGGCAGCCACGAGCGCCTCGACGCGGCTCCAGAGGTAATCGCCGACCTCGCGCACGACGTCGTCATAGGTCGGAGCATCCTGCATCGTCCGCGGCTCGCCCTGCATGTGCATCACGCAGATGTCGACCTCCGCGTCGCGCACGACGTCGATGATGCGGGGGTCGAAGGTGCAGGCGGTGACGTCGTTGACCATCGTCGCGCCCGCGCCAATCGCAGCCTCAGCGACGGCGCTCTTCATCGTGTCGATCGAGATCGGCGTGGTACTCCCGGCGCGGATGCCGGCGACCACGTCGACGACGCGCTGCAACTCGTCTGCCTCCGAGACGGCCTCCGCCCCCGGTCGCGTCGACTCGCCGCCGACATCGACGATCGCCGCCCCCTGCGCGACGAGCTCGAGCCCGTGGGTGATCGCCGCATCGCGCTCGGCGAAGCGCCCGCCGTCGGAGAACGAGTCGGGCGTCACATTGACGATGCCCATCAGGGCGGGGCCGGGCAGGCGGGCGACGAGCGCGTCCATTGCCGGGAAGCGTACGCCGCCCGGGTCAGCGGCGCGGTGCGAGTGCCGCGGCCGCCCCGAGCAGTGCCGCCTCGAGGAGCATTGGCAGCGCCGCCGCCATCGAGGAACCCATGTGGAGGCCGGTCCGGACCTCGGGCAAGACTCCGACGAGGGCCACCACGAGCAGGAGCAGCGTCGCGGGCCAGCGGCGGTGCCGCCAGACCAGCGCGAACGGCACCATCGTGATGAACGACGCGATCGCGGAGATCGGTCCGTGCTCGTTCTCGAAGTCCACCAGCGAGCGGACGTCGATCAGCTGCCAGACGGCGATCACGACGGCAAGCGCGGTGACGGCGATCAGGATCGGATACGTGATGGCTGGCCGTTTCCACGCCAGCAGCGAGCCGAGAATCATCGGCCCGAAGATCAGCAGCACGAGGCCGAAGCCGGCGCGACCACCGGGGTCATCCATCGCGTAGCCCGAGGCGAACAGCCCGGCCAGCAGCGAGAAGAGGATGGCCCACGTCAGCGCCGCGATCCAGAGGACTCGGGTGGCACCCGTCATGGCGTCAGGATATTCCCTGCGCGTGACCGCGGATCGCGGCATGCCCGCGTCTCCGTGCGGCGTTGCCGCTCAGATGGAGGTGGCGGCGTCCGCGAGCAGCGCCGCGAGCTCGCGCGGCTTCGACCACATCGGCCAATGGCTCGTGGGTAGGTCCACATACGACACGTCGGCCAGCTCGGCCAGCCCGGCCAACCAGGGATATCCCTCGCTGACTGCTTCCTGCACCTGCTTCGACGTGAAGCCCGTGCAGATGACCGTCGTCGGCACGTCGCGACGCGCGTCGTTGCGCAGCACCGGCGCATCGCGCAACGTCGCACCCGGCTGCGGTACGGCCCGATGGCGGAAGACCTGCAACTGCTCCTTGCTGAGGCCGTCGAGATTCTCCTGCCGCAGCTCGGCGTGCGTGCGGAACGGCAGCTCCTCCTCGTCGTAGTCCGGGTTGAGCGCCCCGATGCCCGGGGCGGAATCGACGTAGACCATCCGCGCGATGCGATCAGGCAGCCGATCACTGGCGGCGTAGCCCGCCACACCCGTGCCGCTGTGCACCGCGAGCACCACGGGTGCGTCGGCGGCCTCGATCGCCGCGCAGATCGCGTCCACGTGGTCGGCCAGGCGGACGCCGGAGCGATCCGCGTCCACGGACTCGAGCCCCGGCAGCGTCAACGCCGTCACGTCGTGCCCCTCGGGGCGCAGAACCTCGACGACGTCGTCCCACGCCCACGCGCCGAGCCAGAAGCCGGGGACCAGAATGATCGGGGCGGAAGCCATGGGCGGAGAGCCGGCGCCACCCGCCCGAGGGCCAGCGACGCGGAGTAGCGGCGGTAGGACTCGAACCTACGACACGCGGATTATGATTCCGCTGCTCTAACCAACTGAGCTACGCCGCCGAACGCCGGGATGCTACCCGAAGTCGGGCGCGCCACGTTGCGGGTTCGCGCGGGCCAACGCCAGCGCATCGCGAAGCCACAGCCGATCATGCCGCCACCACGCCCGGCCATGCTGCCAGCGCCCCACGCGCGCGTAGATCGGATGCCACGGGTAGTCCGCCTGCATCGCTGCGATATAGGCCGGCGATGCCTCGGATGAGCCCGCGATCGCATCGCGCGAGCTCCACCACATGACCAGCGGCACCATCGATCTCCCGAACTGCTCCATGTTCACGAGCGGACTGCGCTCGCGGTAGCAGTCGGCTGCCTCATCCGGCGTGCCGCCACACTCGGCGAGCATGGCCTTCGTCTTGAGATTCGGTTCACCGGCAGGTGCGACGTTGCGATAGTGCGCTGCGAGATCCACCGGCGCATCGAGTGCGACCACGGCGGCAAAGGCATCGGGCGCGCGATCCGCCGCGAGCAGCGCCTCCAACCCGCCCATGCTGGCGCCGACGATGATCACCCGGCGACGATCGATCGGCAGAAGGGGCGCTCGTTCACGCACCAGGGACGGCACACGCAGCTGGTCGTCGATCTGACCAGGGGCGCCGTAGGAGAATCGACGCGTCGCCACGCCCTGCCCTTCGAGGCACGCGATCACAATCCCGTAGCGCACGGGTGCACGCCCGAAGTTCTGATGGCACCGCGCCTTCCCGTCGGCGCCGTGCAGTGCGATCACCAGTGGCAGCGCAGCACCGCGGGCCACCTGTCGGAAGTTCGACGGAAACGCGATCCGCATCGCGCGGACGTCGCCGTTCCACGCGCGGTAGGTCGTGTGCAGAACCACGACGCGACCCGCCGGCGGGGCCTGCGCGACCGCAGCGTCGACGACCGTGCCCATCGCGACTACGACGACGAGCAGGAAGACAAGGCGACGCAGGCGCGAGAGACGGGAGACCATGGCAGATGGGGACACACCGAGGTCCCCACGCCAGTATCGGATCGGAAACGCTCTCCGTGGGTTGCGATCCGGTTTACGACACGCGGCACTGCGCCGCGAACATCGACCGCGATGCCGCTGGCTGAACCGCCGCGTTGCCGAGGAACTCGCCGAGCACGCGTCGGTTGCCCGCACCGTCGGGAATCAGTACGTCCTGGCCATCGAGCGGTGCCGGCGTGCCACCGAGGTTGCAGCGCAATCGCGTCGCGGCTCGGGCGTCCAGGTAGCCGAGCTGGGTCAGCTGCCAGAGCGTCAGATCCGTCGAGAACGCACCACCAAGCGCCGTCGCGACGGTGCGCAGGCGCAGCAATCCGCTCGGACTCGCGAGCTTGGTGCGCAGCGCCTGGATCACCTGCTGCTGGCGGCCGCCGCGGCTGACGTCCGAGTCGGACGCGTTGAGGATGTTCTTCCGGACGCGCGCGTAGGCCAGCGCATCGGCGCCGTTCAACGTGATGCGCCCCTTCGGGAACGTGTAGAGCTCGCCGCCGAAGACGGAGCGGATGTTGCCCGGGTTGTCTACCGTGATGCCGCCAACGGCGTCGACGACCTGCTCGAGCCCGTCGAAGTCGATGATCATGACGTGATCGATCGGCAGGCCCGTGTAGTCCGAGACCGTCTTGATCGCCAGGGCCGGTCCGCCCGTCGCGTACGCCGCGTTGATCTTCTGGTCGCCGTAGCCGGGGACGTTGACGCGGAGGTCGCGCGGAATCGACAGCGTCGAGTGCAGCTGGCGATTCGGATCGAAGCGCATCACCTGCAGCGTGTCCGAGTTCGCCTGCTCGTCGACGCCCATCAGCAGGATCGTGGTGGGATCGGTGAGCATCGGACCCGACGGAGACAGCGCAGCGCGGGCGCGCGGATCGAGCCGATCGTTGGCCTGCGAAACGGAACTGCGGACGGCGAGCATCCCGAGCGTGAGCCAGCCGAGCAGCAGCACCAGCACGACGACGACGATCGCGATAATCCAGAACCGGAGCGAACGCGGCTCGCGGCGCGTCGGGCGCCAGCCGGGGCCATCGCCCTTCTTCCACCAGCGAAAGCGCGGCGGCTCGATCGGCGGCGGCGCACCCGGCGGAGGCAGCTCGATCGCGCCGCGGCGCTCGGGCGGCGCCTCGGGCACGGCGACGCCGGCGCCCCGCTTGTCGGGCTTGACCTTGCCACCCTTGTAGGTCTTGTAGGGACGATCGCTCACCAGCACAGGGTATTCCCTGATTCGACCGCGTACCCTCCCCGTATGGGCGGACGGCTCACCATCTGCGCGACCCCGATCGGAAACCTCGACGATCTCACCCCCCGCGTGCGCGCCGCCTTGGCGGCATGCGACGTCGTGGCCTGCGAGGACACGCGCCGCACGGGCCAGCTCCTGCACCTGCTCGGCATCGACGTGCGCATGACCTCGATCGAGGCGCACCGCGAGGAGACGGCCATTCCCGACCTCCTGCGGCGCCTGGCCGCCGGCGAGCACGTCTGCCTCGCGACCGACGCCGGCATGCCGCTCGTCTCCGACCCCGGCGGGGCGACCGTGCGGGCCGCGATCGGGGCCGGTATCGAGGTCGAGGTGCTGCCCGGCGCTGATGCCGTCACCACGGCGCTGGTCGCGTCGGGGCTGCCGTCGGACCGCTTCGCCTTCATCGGCTTCCTCCCCCGCGCCGCAGGTGCGATCGGGAAGGTGCTCGACGAGGCCGACGGCTGGGGTATCACGCTCGTCGCCTTCGAGTCGCCCAACCGGCTGCCGAGCACGCTCGCGCTGCTGGCCGCCCGGACCCCCGAGCGTCGCATCGCGGTCTGCCGCGAGTTGACGAAACTCCACGAGGAGATCGCCCGCGGTACCGCCACGGAGCTGGCCGAGCGCTTCGCCGCGGCCCCCAAGGGCGAGATCGCACTCGTGCTCGAGCCACTCGCCGCCGAGGGCGCAGCACCGGCGGCGATCGAGGCGGCGCTCGCCGAACTGCGCGAGCGCGGACTCGGCGCGAAGGACGCGGCGCGGCTCGTCGCCGGACTCACGGGCCGCTCGGCGCGCGACCTCTACCGGCCCTGATCCACCACGACGTCGCACTTCGGTGACACGCGCGTGACGAATACGTATTCGTCACGTTGAGGCGGGCATTGGTCTCGCGAGGGACCGTTCCACGATGCGGTGCGCGACCGGACATGGTGGGCCCGGGCCCATGGTGTCCGGCGCTCGGTCCGCATGCCGCCCGCCACGCGTCCGCGCCGATACCCTACGCCTAGTGCCGACGCCGACCTTCCTCACCACGCCGATCTACTACGTCAACGCGCAGCCGCACCTCGGCCATGCGTACACGACGATCGCGGCCGACGTCTACGCGCGGCACATGCGCCAGCGCGGCGAGGACGTGTTCTTCCTGACCGGCACCGACGAGCACGGCGACAAGAACGCCCGCGTCGCCGCCGAGCTCGGCCTCACGCCGCAGGCGTTCGTGGATCGCAACAGCGCCAACTTCCTGCGCATGACCGAGGACGTCCGTGCCACGCAGGACTTCTTCATCCGCACGACCGACGAGGGCCACATGGCGTTCGTCCAGAGCTTCCTGCAGACGCTGAAGGACAACGGCCACGTCTACGAGGGAACCTATGAGGGCCTGTACTGCACGGGGTGCGAGGCGTTCTACAAGGAGGAGGAGCTCGTCGACGGGCTCTGCCCCGACCACGGCACCAAGCCCGAGTGGCTGCAGGAATCGAACTGGTTCTTCCGCCTCAGCGCCTTCGAGCAGCCGCTCCTCGAGCACTACGCCACGCACCCCGACTTCGTCAGTCCGCAGACGCGCTACAACGAGGCACGGTCGTTCATCGCCGGTGGACTTGATGACGTGTCGCTGTCGCGCGCCTCGATCGACTGGGGCGTCCCGCTCCCCTGGGCGCCCGAGCAGACCTGCTACGTCTGGTTCGACGCGCT
>CAINDT010000396.1 GCA_903847495.1 uncultured Actinomycetes bacterium | reverse complement strand
GAAGTCGTTCGATCAGCGCCAGGCCGCCACGAAGGCGATCCTGGAGGCCGACGCGCGGCGCGACGGGTAGTCCCGCCGCGCCGCTGGTCGGACCGTCTACCCGACCTTGATCTTGACCGTGCGCACGATGCTCGTGCCGTTCTTGCGCTTGACCTTCATCTTCACCGTATAGGTACCCGGCTTCGACGCCATCAGCTTGCCGTTGACGAGCTTCAGGCCCGCCGGTAGCGAGCTGGCCAGATACTCGACCTTCGACGTCGGGCGGACCCAGATATTCGCGCCGCGCAGCAGGTCCGCGCCCGCAGCCGGTACCGCCGCAGCAAGGGCAGCCTCGCCGCGCGTCTCACCGAGCGTGATGCCCGGCGCCGGCGAGAACACCGGCGGAGGAGGAGTCTCCGCGACCGGCGACGGCACAACGGGCGAGGCCGGCGACGGAACGCGGATCGACGATTCACTCTGAACCACCAGCGAATCGATCCGGTTCGAACCCGTCACACGAACCCGCAGGTACCGACCCGTGTCAGCGGCAGCGATCGTGTAGCTGCTCGTCGTGGCACCACTGCCCGGCGCGGTCTCCCACGTCGAGCCATCCGCCGACGACTCCCACACGTACGCGTAGTCCGTCGCGAAATCCCACGTCCCAGTCGACGCCACAAGCGTCAACCCAATCTCGACGGTGCCCGTGATCTGCGGCACCTCCGACGAGGTCGGTGCGGAAATCGAGACCTGCGACGTCGCCGCCGAAAACGCCTCCACCGAGGCAGCCGCGTTGGTCGCCGTCACCTTCACGCGGAGGTACTTGTTGTCGTCCGTCAGATCCACGTCGTACTCCGCCGTGTCTCCACCCTCGCCGAGCGCCGGCGTCCAATCTTGGAGATTGGTCGACACCTGCCACTCGTACGCGTACCCGGCATCAGTGTCCGGCGCGTTCGACCACGTTCCATGCGCGGCCGTCAACGTCTCACCAACCGTCACCGTGCCCGAAATCGACGGGGCGTCTGCATTACCGGCATTCACCGGCGGAGCCGGAACAGTAACGACCGAGCTGTAGGCCGCGTCGGACCACGTCGCACCGTTATGGGCAATGACGCGGACCTTCAGGTCCTTGCCGCCATACGACTGCGGCACCACGTAATCCGCGGTCGTTCCGGTAGCGCCCGTGGCAGCTGTCCACACATCAGCGCCATGATTCGACACCAACCAGCGATAGGTGTAGCTCTGCGGCGTATTGGACCACTGGCCGCTCGTCGCACTCACCGTGTTGCCAATCCTGACGTTGTCCGTCAGTTGCGGAGTATCGCCGAACAGGACGGGCAACGCACCAACCGGAGTGCCCGGGATGACCGACAGGCCACCGCCACCGAGCGAGCTCACCGCCGCAATCGGTGCCGAGGCGGAGCCGTCAAGCGACGCGATGCCGACGCCGCTATTGGCCCCCTCTCGAATGCTGTAGTAGATGCCGTTTTGGTCCACACCAATGCCAGCACCACCCCCAGTTACGCCAGACGGCGCTGCGATGAACGCCGTTTCCACGGCGGAGCCGCTGATATCGGCCCGACCGATCGAGACGCGGTCGTCGTAGGTCCAGTACACGTGGTCGCCGTCGACCGCGATGCCTGCGACGCCGCTCGGCAGGTCGCGAACCAACGTCTCACCCGTACCACCGGAGATCGGCGCTCGACCAATCGAGTTGTTTCCGGCAGGGCCACGGTGGTAGTAGATGTAGTGGGCATCAAACGTCATGTAATGCCGCGCATTCACCGTGCCAGGGTCGATGAAGGTCGTATCCAGCTCAGTGCCGTCAATCTTCATGCGCTGGATGTACCGCGCCACTGTGCTGTCCGTGAAGTAGATGTACTCGTCGTCAATGAGCGCGCCGTAGAAGTTCTCACTGCCGTTGAACAAGACGCTCGTCGGAGAGGCACTGCCATCCGCGGGGGCCGTGTAGACGTTGTTGCTGCAGCCCCACACGTTGGTCGTCCCGTTGGAGGAGAAGTTCCAACCGCAGCCACCTGGAGGGCTGTACCTCTGCAACGACGCGCCGTCGGCCAGCAGCGATGCTCGGTTGACGTAGAGATGCGACAACGGAGACGGTGCCGCCACCAGCGCGGCCTCGCTGAACGCCGTGGACGAGCTGCCGTTGAAGGCCGTGACCTTGGCACGCATGTACAGGCCCACATCGCCAGCCTGCGTCACGTACGCAGCCGTGGCGTTGCCGGGACCCGTCGCGCTCACCCAGGACTCGTCAGCGCCGGTCGCCGAGACCTGCCACTGATACGTGTACGTGATGTTGCTCGTGGAGTCGGTCCACGCGCCCGCCGTCGCGAGCCTGAACAGGCCGTTGAGCGTCACCGCCGGCGCCGTGCCATTGACCGGCGCAGGCGGCGCAGCCACCGCGACCGTTGCCGCGGCGTAGGCGGTCGTCAGCAAGCCGCCGGTGGCACCGGCGCGCACCTTGAGCCGCACGGTCTTGCCGATGTCCGAAATGGTCGGCGTGTACGTGCTCTGGCCGTTCGTTCCGGGAGCGGTCGACCACGTCTCGCCGCTATCCGCCGATACCTCCCACAGGTAGTACACCTGCGACGGCGTTGCCGACCACGTGCCATCGGCCGCCGTCAGCGTCTGTCCGACCTCAGGCGTGCCACTGATCGTGGGCTGCGCCGTGTTCGTGAGTGCCGCTGCAAAAGGCGGGAGCGGGGTGCCCCCGACGACCTGGACCCGCGCACGATTCGTCGCATAGGTCATGTCCGTGATGCCCGCCACAAGCGTCGGGTTGATGTCGGTGCCATCGAGCTTGGCGCTGCCGACCTGTCCCTCGCTCCCGGTACGTGCCGCCCAGTACAGGCGGCTGCCGGTCGCGGTGAGGCCCCAGATGGTGCCGGAGTTCTGCGTCTCCAGCCACGTGTTGTTCTGATCGGTCCCGTCGAGCTTGGCACGGCCGATGCGGTTGGAGTAGCTGGTGCTGGCCCAGTACAGATAGGTGCCATCGGTCGTGATGCCGCGGACATCACCCGTGTTGTTGACGATCACCTGCGAGGGGCCACCATCGATCGGTGCGCGGTAGATTGCGCCACCGCCGTAGGAGTACAGCCAGTTGGCATCGCCGGTGAGGAAATGACCGGGCGGCATGCCCGGGCCGTCGGCAAAGTGTCGAATGTTGTTTTGCCCATCGGCGTCGACGCGGCCGATCCAGGTGTTGACTGAGCAGTTGTAGTAGACGTACTCGGCCGTGGCGTAGATGCTGCCGACTCCCTGATACGAGCCATCGCTACCCCGAACCGTGGAGCAGAGCGTGTCAACGAGGTCCGTGGCCGAGCCGGTTCCGTCGAGGTTCTTCTGGCTGATCTGGTCCGACGACTGACGGATGTAGAACTTCGTGGCGTTCCAGCCAAAGGCGTCGGTTCCCGAGAGACCGGTACTGATGCCGTCGACGCGACCGCCGGGAATCGCTACGCCCGTGGTGTCATTGACCCACATCGAACTCACTGCGGTGTTGCCCGCCCAGTACAGCGTGGCCGACGGCACCGTCGCGATAGCCGCGATCGTCTGGGCAGTCGAGTTCGCCGCGGTCAGCACACCACCGTTGGCGCCGGCGCGCACGCGGACGCGAAGCTGCTTGCCGACGTCGGCGCGATTGGGGGCGTAACTATTCGTGGTTGCATCAGACCCTCGTGCCTGGGACCACGTGGCGCCACTGTCGTCGGATACCTCCCACTGGTAATACACAACGTCGGGCTCCGTCGACCACGTGCCGGAAGTGGCCGTGACGATCTCGCCGACCTGCACCGTGCCCGAGACCGCAGGCGCTGCGGAGTTAGTCGGTCCAGCCGCAAGCGGGGTCTTGGCGGTACCGCCGAGGACGACGACCTTGTGGTTCTGGCCACTTGCCGTGATGTTGTCGAGTAGCGGCCAAACAACGCCGGTGCCGTCTAGATTGGCGCGTCCCACGGAGCCCGCACTGCGGGTCATCCAGTAGATCGAGCTACCGGTGACGGTAATGCCCCACACACCCTCGCCGGACGAGGCCCGGGCAGCGATCCATTCGGAATTCCTAGCCGTGCCATCGAGATTGGCCCGGCCAATGAAGCGGCTGGGATACGTCGACCAGTACAGGTACTGGCTATCCACTGCGAGACCACGCAGGTCTCCCACACCCGTGACCGCCCACGAGGAATCCATCGACCCGCCATCGATGGGATAGCGCCTGATCTGTTGGGACCCGGTGACGTAGATCCAGTTGGCGTCAACGGCCAGCCGATAGGCGTAATCCATGCTCGCCCCACCCGAGTTACCGAAGTTCTGGATGTTGTTGGTGCCATCGACATCCACGCGGCCCAGCACCCCGCCGAGCGTGCACATGTAGTACACGTAGTCGTCGGTCGCGTACACCGCACCCACACCCGGGCTATCACCACAGCTGGTGGTGATCCAGGTGGAGTCCGCCGCCGGGTTGAGGAAGTTGAACGAGCCACGGCACACGTACCGACCGTTAGCGCCATACACGGCAACGCTGTTCGCAGTCCAGTCGTAGTTGCCGACGCAACCGGTGCTGACGCTGTTATTGCGGGTGCCGTCCCTGAGCGCGCCCGTGGCGTCGTCGATGCCCACGGTGCCCACCGAGCCGTCACCCACCCAGTACAGCGAAGCCGACGCCGTCGCAGAGGCCTGCGCCGAGAACACGCCGAACAGCGCGACGAGGAAGAGCGCGACAACGGCGACACTCCAGGCGCGCCAACGCGGAACGGACAGGTGCCTTGTGGTTACCGCAACAGCGGACGCGTGCGTGTGAGACGGATGCATGCGAGCACGCTAAGCAAGCCGAACGGGCTATTGGGGTCGCTGTATAGGTACCCCTACCGCCTTCTGCGCGACTGTACGGCTAGCCCTACCGCGGCACCATCACCGCCCCGACACGCGGCGCGACGGGTTGCCGCGCCGCTGGTCGGTCCGTCTACCCGACCTTGACCGTGATCTTGCGGATCTTGACCGTGCCGTTGGCGCGCTTGACCTTGATCTTCACCCTGTAGGTACCGGGCTTGGACGCAACGAGCTTGCCCTTGACAAGCCTGAGTCCCTTCGGCAGCGGCAACACGTATTCGACCTTCGACGACGGACGCACCCAGACGTTCGCGCCGCGCAGCAGATCCGTACCTTCAGCCGGGACGTCGGCAGACAGAATGACCTCATCAGGCGCGTCGCCGACCGTGATGCCCTCTGCCGGCGATGCCGGCGGTGTCGACGGAGAGCTGCTGTCTGGCGGCGTGGGGTCAGGCGATCGCGGCTGCTCCGGCGATGGGGATGCACCTGCGACCACGCGCCGCGGGGTCGATGTATTCACCTGCGGTTCGGAGACACCGTTCGACGCCGTGATCTTCACGCGCACGTACTTGCCAACTTGGGCGGCGGTCGGAGTGAACGTCCTGGCGTTCGCGCCCGAGATGTCGGTCCAG
>CAINDT010000395.1 GCA_903847495.1 uncultured Actinomycetes bacterium | reverse complement strand
GGGAGCGCGGGAATGGCACGGATCGGCGCGGCCCACGCGAGCGTGCCGGGTTCGGACTCGGCGATCGCAGCGGGCGTCGCCGCGTCGTCCACGCTGAAGCCGCCGACCTCGGTTCGTCGCAGGGCGGTCAGGTACGCGCCGGTGCCGAGCGCCGCCCCGAGATCGCGGGCGATGCTGCGGACGTACGTGCCGGTGCCGCAGGCGATGTCGAGCTGCGCGGTCTGGGCGGTGTCGTCGAAGTGCAACATGGTGATCCCCCGGACGGAAACCCGTCGTGCGGGGACGGTAACGCTCTCGCCGCGCCGGAATCGCCGGTAGGCGCGCTCTCCATCGATGTGCACGGCACTCGCTGCGGGCGGTACCTGCTCGATCTCCCCGACGAACGACGGCAGCGCGGCGGCGACGGCGTCCTCGGTGGTCGTGCGTCCCGTCGCCTCGAGCTCGCCCTCCGGGTCGTCGGTCGTGGAGGTGCAGCCGAATTGCACCGTGGCGAGATAGCGCTTGTCGAGCCCGCCGAGGTAGGGGGCCAGCCGCGTCGCGCGCCCGTGCAGGACGACGAGGAGCCCGGTGGCGAAGGGATCGAGCGTACCGGTGTGCCCGAGCTTGCGCCCGTACGCACGACGCAGGCGCGCGATCGCGCCGAAGGAGCTGATGCCGGCCGGCTTGTCGACGAGCAGCAGCCCGGCGGTCGGCGCCTCAGGCACGCGCGAACTCCGTCTCGATCAGGTCGATGACGTGGGCGAAGTCGGCTTCCATGGCGAACCCCGCGGCCATCGCGTGTCCCCCACCGCCGCCGACGTGGGCGATCCTCGCGACGTCGACGTCGGGCTGCGCACTCCGCAAGGAGACCTTCTTCAGCGTCCCGCCGCCGGCGCGCGGCTCGCGGATGACGGCTGCCACCTCGACGCCGTTGATCGCGCGGAGGTGATCGATGACGCCCTCGGAGTCGGCCTCGTCTGCCCCGCTGCGCTCGAGGTCGTCGATCGTGATGCACGCTACGGCGAGGCGTCCGTCTGCACGCAGATCGAGCGTCGCGAGGGCGCGGGCCAGCAGGCGCACGCGCGCTGCGGGCTTGCCCTCGTACAGGTGTCGGAACACTGCATCGGGCTCGACGCCCTGCGCGATCAACTCCGCCGCTGCGGCGTGGGCCTCCGCATTCGTGTTCGAGAACATGAAGCGTCCGGTGTCGGTGACGATGCCGACGTACAGGGCCTCGGCCGTGGCATCGGCGAGCGGCAGCCCGAGGAGCCGCAGCAGGCGCAGGCAGAGCACGGTCGCGCAGGCGGCCTCCGCATCGACGATGTTGATCTCTGCGAAGCGGGTGTTGTCGGCGTGATGGTCCAGGTTGATGCTGGCCGCGGCACGCGCCACGAGAGCGTCGCCATCGCGACCGAGCCGCAGCGCTGAGCCGCAGTCCACTGCGAGCAGCAGACGTTCCGTCAGATCATCGGGAGCCACGCGCACGAGGTCGTCGTAGCCGAGCCACGCGTAGTCGGCGGGCAGCGGTGCCTCGCCTGGTGCCCACAGCACGACGTCCCAGCCGGCGGCGCGCAGCGCGCGTCCACAGCCGACGAGCGAGCCCAGGGCGTCGCCGTCGGGTGCCTCGTGGCAGGCCACCACGATGCGGTTGTGCGCGTGGAGCGCCGAGACCGCGTCGGCCAGGCTCATGCCGGCTCCTCGGGCAGCACCGGCGGGTTGTCACGCAGAAGCTGTTCGATCCGGTTGGCGCGGTCGATCGACTCGTCGTGGATGAAGCGCAGGACGGGCGTGTTGCGCAGCGACAGCTCATCATTGACGGCGCCCTGGAGCACAGGACGTGCCGCTTCGAGTCCCTCCAGCGCCCGTGCCTGCGCCTTCTCGTTGCCGTGGAGCTGGACGAACACGTCGGCCACGGCGGTGTCCTTGGATGCGCGCACCTCCACCACGGTCACGGCACGCAGGCGCGGATCGTTCAGGCGCGCAATGCGTTCGCCGAGCACCTCGCGCAGGAGGCCGTCGATGCGACGGCCCCGTTCCTTGCCGCCGCGCTTCATGCGCGGACCTGCTCAGCGGAGGCGGTGATGACGACGCTCATGCACCGAAGGCTACCCGGCGCGGGGCGGGAGCCGGGCACCACGTCGGAGGCGCTCGAGTTCGCGCGGTGCCAGAGGGCGCCACGCCCCGGGCTCCAGATCCCCTAGCTCGATGTCGCCGAGGCGTGTCCGCAACCCGCTGCAGGAGATGCGCTCCGCGAGCGGGAAGGCAGGATTGGCGAGGCGCTCGGCAAGCGCGGCATCCGCCAGCAGCACCTCCAGCCCGCCTCCGACCTCGCTGCGTCCGAGCACGGGGTGCAGCTCGCCGGGATGCACGAGGCGAATCGGCTGGTTGGGACGGCGGTTGAGCACCGCACCGGTGGGGCCTGCGCCGAGCGGCGTGCCGTCGAGCAGCACGACGTCGGCAGAGCCGATCTGCACTGCGGGATCGGTGCACGTGCTGCCGTTGACCGTGACCCGCTGCGTCCGCAGCAATCCCTCAACCTCGCGCCG
>CAINDT010000394.1 GCA_903847495.1 uncultured Actinomycetes bacterium | reverse complement strand
GGCGCGATCGCCTGCACGTACGAGATCGTACCGGCGAGCGTGTCGATGTTCTTGAAGAGCAGGTAGATCGCGAACACCTGGCCGATGATCGCGAGGATCGGGCAGATGATCGTGGTGATCGGGTTGCCCTTGCGTCCGTCCTTGCGGAACCAGACGATGATGGCGAGCGCGCACAGCGCCTGGATCGCGAGGATCCAGACCACGCCCTGTACCGCCATCATCGTGTAGATGCGGACGTAGGCGGTGTCGAACGCCTCGCCGAAGCCGAAGCCGGAGAAGATGCCCCAGATCAGCATGATCACGAGTGCCACGACCAGTGCCGTGATGTTGGCGACGTGCGGCACCTTGTGCTTGTTGTGCGTGCTGCCAAGCGCCTTGGGCAGGATGCCCTCACGGCCCATCGCGTAGAAGTACCGCATCGCGACGTTGTGGAAGGCCATGGCGCAGGCGAAGGCGCCGGTCAGGATCAGGATCTGCATGATCGTGGCCAGCCACGACGTGCCGAACGTCTCCATGGCGACGAAGAACGGCCCGGCCGGATCCTGCGCCGCCTCGACGACCTGGTCCTTGGGGAAGGCCGACTCGAACGCGACGGCGGTGATCACGTAGCCGACGCCGAGGCCGATCACGGAGATCAGCGTGGCGCGCACGACGTTGCGCTTGGGGTCCTTCGACTCCTCGGCGTAGTTCGGGATCGCCTCGAAGCCGACCCACGACCAGAACGCGAGGAACACGCCGACGCCGGCGGCGAGACCAACGCCCGGATCGGTCAGCTTGAACACGTTGACCGAGTCGTATGCGATACCCGTGTCACTGCCGCCCTGACCGAAGACCAGCACGTCGAAGATGACGAGGATGATGATCTCACTGACGAGCGCGATGCCGAGCACCTTGACGGACAGCTCGACGTCGAACCAGCACAGCACCGCGATCAGGATCGCGGCGACCACTGCGGGTAGGAACCAGGGGATCTCCCAGCCGAACCATGAGTTGAAGTTCGTCGAGAAGAAGTACGAGAACCCGCCGAGCAGCGACACCTCGAAGAGGGCGTAGGCGACGGCACCGCAGATGCCCGTGGCGAGGCCCAGGGCCTGGCCGAGGCCGTGCGAAATGAACGAGTAGAAGCCGCCCGCGGCGCTGATCTCCTTGGCCATCGCGACGTAGCCGATCGAGAAGATCGTCAGCACGACGGCGGCGAAGAGGAACGCGGCTGGGGTGTAGTAGCCGGTGCCGAAGCCGGTGGCGAACGGCACGTTGAACAGCATTGCCGAGATCGGCGCGGCGCCGGTGACGGCGACGAAGATGACACCCATCAGGCCGATGGCCCCGGGCTTGAGTCGGCCGGCGTCGGTGTCCGAGATCGAGACCGTCTCGATCGTCCCCTGACGCCCGACACCCACTCCTTGGTGGTCGGTCATGGATCCTCCTTCTCTCCTCGCGGCAGATGCCGCGGTCTCCGCGAGGATTGAACCAGAAAAAGCGGTCGTTTTCGACCCCTCGACCCGCAGGTATTGATCTGACGATCAGCCGGTGAAAACGGCGTCGGGCATGAAGCACCCGACCATCCACATCGGCGCATCGACGACCTCGGTGATCTTGAGGTCGCCGGCGAGTGCGCAGAGGATGTATGCGTCCTCACGCGACAGACCCCGCTCGCGCACGAGGTGGTCGATCATCGCGCGCACGGCGCTGCGTGCGCCCTCCATCAGATCGGTCTCCACGCCCGTCGTGGCGTACCAGCCACCGCTATCCACGCGAGGGGTGAGCGAGCCGGCCGGCTTGCGCAGCTGCGGGGCCGGGATGTCCAGGCCCTTGACGAGATCGACCCGAATGCGCGTGGTCATCGCGCACTCGATGCCGGCGATCGCCACTTCACCGTCACCCTGCGCAGCGTGTGCATCGCCGAGCGAGAGCAGGCCGCCGTCGGTGCCGACGGGCAGATACAGCGTGGCGCCCGCGGTGAGGTGCCGGCAGTCGATGTTGCCGCCGCCGGCGTGGGGTGGCGGGATCGGCACGTCGCGCATGCCGGCGCCCGGCACGCCCATCGTTCCGCAGAACGGCTCGATCGGAATGCGCACGCCCGGGCAGAGCTCGGTGGTGTCGCCATCGGTGAGGTCGAAGATGCGCAGCACCGGCTCGGGGAACTCGCCGGGCGGCAGCAGTCCGAAGCCGGGGATGATGCAGGACCAGCCCCAGTCGGGCAGTTCGAAGCCGAGGATCTCCACGGCCAGCGCGTCGCCTGGCTCGGCACCAGCGACGTGAATCGGGCCGGCCAGCGGGTAGATCAGATCGAAGTCGACCTCG
>CAINDT010000393.1 GCA_903847495.1 uncultured Actinomycetes bacterium | reverse complement strand
CGCCTCCGTCCACCTCAAGGAGCTCGTGCGGATCGGCGTACTCGAGGAGCACGCCGTCAGCCGCGACCGCATCTTCCTGCATCGCGAACTCCTGGATGCACTGGGCGAACCCGCCTAGGAGCGGTAACTCAGATACATGCGCTGACCGTCGATGTGGTCGGCGACGTAGCCGGCATCGCTCCAGACGCCCCAGATGAAGCTCGAACCACGGCGTGACAGCCACGGCAGGCCGAGGAAGTAGACGCCGGGCTCGGTCGAGACGCCGCGACGATGTGCGGGCTTGCCCTGCTCGTCGAAGGCATCGACCTGGAGCCAGCTGTAGTCGGTGCGAAAGCCGGTCGCCCAGATGATCGACGTGATGCCCGCGCCGACAAGGTCGAGTTCGAGCAGGGGCTCAGTGACGCTGGCGGGCAGCGGACCGAGCACGCGCGCCTCTGGCTCCGCGGGGAGCGCGAGGCCGTTGCGCGCCACGTAGGCGTCGGCAAGGTCGAGCAGCTCGAGGTAGTAGCGATCGCCCTCGGCGATGTTGCCGGCAAGATCGTCGGCGAACTGCACGATGCCGCCGGCGTACGACGCAGCGCGGCCATGCAGCGTGATGCCCTCGGCCGCGAGGTTGCGGAAGTCGATCGTGCGGCCGCCGTACGCGCCGCTGAACGCGATGGTCACGTGCTCGGCACCGGCCGGGGGTGTCTGCAGATCCCAGAGCCCGAGCACGCCGAGCCACCAGACGAAGTCGCGGTCACGGTAGCGACGCGGTGGGCGGGTATGCGGCCCGATGGCCATGTGCACGTCGCGCCCGGCACGCCGCAGCTCGTCGGCGATCTGCACCCCGGATGCGCCGCCGCCCACCACGAGCACGCCACCGTCGGGGAGCTGCTCGGGATTCTTGTAGTCGCTCGAATGCAGCTGCAGCACGGGCGCGTCAGCCGGCACCAGCTGCGGAATCACCGGGATCTGAAACGGTCCCGTCGCAGCGACCACGTAATCCGCGTTGATCGTCCCTGCCGAGGTCTCCACGTGGAAACCGCGCCGGTCGCCGTGACACTGCACCGAGTGCACCTCGACACCGGTGCGGATCGGAGCACCGATCTGCTCCGCGTACTCGACGAGGTAATCGGCGACGCGTTCCTTGCCGACGAACACATCCGGGTCGACGTCGTCGAACGCGAGGCCGGGAAAGCGGTCGTGCCAGACGGGGCCGTTGGCCACCAGGGAATCCCAGCGGCCGGTGCGCCAGCGCTCGGCGATGCGATCGCGCTCGAGCACCACATGCTCGATGCCACAGCGGCTGAGATGCTCGCTCATCGCGATGCCGGCCTGGCCGCCACCGACCACAACAACCTCGATCGTCTCGGGCACGTCACCCGCCATGCATCACGCCAGCTTCGCGGTATCGAAGTACTCGGTAAAGCGCGTGATCAGCCCGTCCTTGAGCACGAGGACCATGACGAGCTCGAAGTCCGTGCGGTTCCCCTCGAGGTCGGTGCAGCGGAACGAACCCTCGGCCAGACAGACGTCACCGGTCATGGCGACGTTACGCAGCGGTACCTCAACATCGGTGATCTCCGCAAACGCCTCGGCGCACGCCGCGCGGACGGCTTCGGGCCCAACCGGGAAGCTCGGAAAGAGCGGACCCTCGTAGACGCCATCGGGCGCGTAGCGATCGGCAATCGCGTCGGGATCACCTGTCTCCCAAGCCGCAGCCAGCGCGCGCATCGTCTCTTCGGCGTTCATCCCCTGCTCCTTCCGGACCGTCGATCTTGCCTGCCGGGAGCGTAGCGCCTAGACGTTGAAGCGCACGTTCAGGACGTCGCCGTCCTGGACGATGTAGTCCTTGCCTTCGACGCGCAGTTGGCCGAGCTTGGTCGCCTCGGCGCGCGAGCCGGCGTCGACGAGGTCCTTCCAGTTGATCACCTCGGCACGAATGAAGCCGCGCGCGATGTCGGTGTGGATCTTGCCGCCCGCCTCGACGGCGTTCGAGCCCTTGCGAATCGTCCAGGCCCAGACGTCCTTCGGGCCAGCCGTGAAGAACGTGATCAGCTCGAGCATGCGGAAGGCAGCGGCCGCGACGCGCGGAGCGCTCGGCTCCTCCTGCCCGATCTCGGCGAGGAACATCGCGCGCTCCTCCGGATCCTCGATCTCCGCGAGCTCGGCCTCGAACCGACCGGCCACGGCCACGACCTCGGCATCGCCCGCGTAGGCCTTGAGCGCCGCGACGCCCTCGGGATCGCCCGACTCAGATGTGTTGGCCACGTACATCATCGGCTTCAACGTGAGGAGCTCGAGCTGCACCTCGGCCGGCAGATCGTCCTTCTTGGCGAACGTGCGCGCGGTGCCACCGGCGTCAAGGTGCGCGGCGAGCTCGGCCAGCAGGTCGGCCTCGGCCTTCGCATCCTTCTGCCCCACCTGCACGGCGCGCTGAAGGCGCTCCGTGCGCTTGGAGATGAGCATGCCGTCGGCGAAGAGGAGCTCGAGGTCCACGCCCTCGGCGTCCTCCGCCGGGTCGATGCGGCCGTCGACGTGAAACACCGCGTCGTCCTGGAACGTGCGCACGACGTGGATCAGCGCATCCGCGGCGCGCAGCGCCTGCAGGAACTCGCCGGACAGACCGCCATCGCGACCGCCACCGCGCTGCAGACCGGCGACATCGACAAGCTGGACGGTCGGCGGCACGAGGCGCTGCGAGTCCTCGACGGTCGCCAGCGGCGCCATGCGTTCATCGGGCACTTGGGCGACACCGGTGTTGACGGACACCTCGGTCGCCGCGTAGGGCTGCACCACCACGCCCGCGCCGGTCAGCGCGTTGAAGATGGTGGTCTTGCCGCAGTTGGGCAGACCGATGATCCCGATCTCGAGGCTCGCCATGCCCCGGACGATATCCGGGGCTGGGTGCTACCTGCGCCGACGCGCGGGCAGGAGCCCTCGCGCAACGCGGCCCGTGACCGCACCGAGCGCATACCCGACGACGACGTCACTCGGATGATGCACCCCGAGGTAGACCCGGCTGCCGGCCATCGCGAGCGCCGCGACCTTGAGCGGCAGACGCGCGGCCGGCACGGCCTGCGCGAGCGCGAGTGAGCCGGCGGCGGCCATCGCGGCGTGCGACGACGGAAACGACGACGAGGTTGGTGCGTCGATCAGCTGCGGTGCGTCCTCATGCTGCGGGCGCTCGCGATTGACGAGCTGTTTGACACCGTAGTTGACGGCGAGCGTCCCCCACACTGCCGCCGCCACGGCGACGGCCGGACGTGGATCGCGGCGCGCGAGCGCGACCAGACCGCCAAGCGCGACCCAGCCGACACCGGAGTTGCCGAGCTTTGAGAAGGCCGCGATCAACTGGTCGCGGTCCGGATGGCGCAACTGCGCCGCCGCAGACAGCAGCAGATCGTCGGCGGCGCTCACCGCCCCGGCGAGCGGGCTAGAAGCCGACGCGCGAATCCTTCGAGTGCACGCGCACCCAGGCGACCTGACCGGCGCGCACGTGCAGCGTGCCGCTGTCGCCGGGCAGCTCGACGAGATCCTCGTCGCCCTTTTCGACTGCCTTCAGCAGCTTCTTCGTGGCCGCATCGTCCAGCGAGGCGCTTGCGGCACCACCGCCGACGAAGCCGATCTCGACACGCGTGTTCTCTGCCATCAGTGCGAACCTCCGGGTTGAACGAGCTCGAGCAGGACACCCTGCACGGCCTCGGGATGAATGAATGCGACCTGCAGACCGAAGAGGCCGGCGCGCGGCTTCTCATCGATCATCTCAACGCCTTCGGCGACTAGTCGGGCCACCTCGGCCTCGATGTCGCCGACCTCATACGCCACGTGATGCATGCCCTCGCCGCGCTTCGCGATGAAGCGGCCGACGGGCGTGTCCTCGCTGTACGGCGCGACGAGTTCGATCATCGGGCCCTGCGGCGTGCGGATCGCGAGCGCGCGGGTACCGAGCTCCTCGGAGTCCTGACCGTGATCGACGACGGTGCCGATCATCAGCGCCCAGCGCTCAGCAGCGGACTCGAGATCCGCGACGGCGATGCCGATGTGGTGAATGCCAATGGCGCCCTGCACGAGGCGGAAGCGTATCGGAGCCTGCGCCCAGACCCGCTATCAGCTTCCTAACGGGGTCAGACCACGCGCTCGAGGCGCGGGTTCGGCAGCGGCTCGCGGCCGACCTTGCCGCCGGGCTTGCCGTCGACCATCACGACGTCGGCCGTGAAGTCGCACGAGCCGCGGATCAGCGCCGACCCGACACCGTACGAGTCGACCGGCACACCGGCCGTCTCGAACTCGCGGATCTTGGTGGCGGTAAAGCCCCCAGAGACCACGATGCGGACGTGCTCGAAGCCCGCCTTGTCGAGCGCGTGGCGCACGTTCCAGACCAGCTGCGGGTTGACGCCACGCGGATCGAAGCGGCCCATCATGTCCCACAGCGAGCTGTCGACCATCGTCCCCGACGTGTCGAGCCGGACGCCCCACAGGCGATCGCCAAGTGCCTCGGCGACGCGCACGGCGGTCCCAGCGCAGTCGTTGTCGAAGTCGACGAGAACGACCAGGTTCTGACCCGGGTCGGAGCAGCGCGCGAACGCCTCGGCCGCCGCCACGGTATCGCCGTTGTACGCAGCGATCAGACCATGTGGGACGGTGCCGAGACCGCGCTCGCCCCACCAGTCGGCCTGCGCATCCGTGGACACGCCGATCGCACCCGCGATGTGCGCCGCGTAGCCGTCGCCCGTCTGGACGCGGTAGTGGTCGTGCCGCGCCGGGAAGTACATGATCGGCTTCGGCGACGCGGCCTGCACGACCTCGCGCACATTCGTGGCGACGAGGCTCCGGCGCGCGAGGCTGCCGAGATAGACCGTCTCGAGATGGCAGAAGTGCGCGTAGTCGCCCTCGATCGTGAGAACGCTCTCCCACGGCGAGATCTCGTCGCCGTCGTAGAGCGCGTGCACGACGAGGTCGTCCCAGCCCGGCTCCCACGTGCCGTCATCGCGGACAAGGCCAGCGCACTCGCGCAGCGTGGCGATCGCCTCGTCGACGCCGCCGAGCACGGACGAGCCGCGCTGAAAGACCTGTACGAGCACGCGCGGGCGATGCTCGTCTCGCACGAGAACCTTCTGCGTGTGGTTGAAGTAGGCGTCCGAGTACCACCCAGAGCGGATCTTCTCGATCGGCAGGTCGAACACCTCCGAGGGGAGGCGGGTCTTGGTGGCGCGAGGCAGCGTGGTCATCGACGAAGACGGCGTTTTCGGGATCGTACAGGCGCGGCGGATCCGGGGACGTCCGCATACTCCCCGACATGGCGCTGATCACCCACCTGCCCGCCTCGGGCTACACCGCGATGCCCTGGCGCAATGGCGCCGGCACCACGCATGAGATCGCGATCGACGATACGCCCGGCACGTCTGCCGCACCGTTCCGCTGGCGGCTGTCGATGGCCGACCTCGCCGGCGATGGTCCGTTCTCCGAGATTGCCGACGTCGACCGCATCCTCGTGCTGCTGGCCGGCGACGACGTGGAACTGACGATCGACGGCGCCGCACCCGTGCCGCTCGGCCGCCACGAGGCGATCGCCTTCCCCGGCGATGTGCCGACGAGCCTGACGATGGCGCCCGGTGCGGGGCGCGACCTCAACCTGATGTGGGACCGCACGCGTGCCACGGGCGCCGTCGAGGTGCTGCAGATCGGCGACGAGGTGCGCATCGACGCGCAGATCGCCTTCGCGATCGCACTCGGCGGCTCGGCCACCGTGGCGATCGACGACGAGGAGCACGTGCTCGGCGAGCAGGACGCGCTGCAGCTCGATGCAGGCGGCGTGCTCACGGTCGTGGACGGCGAGCTCTACCTCGCCAGCATCGACTAGCGACGGCTACCCGAAAACGCCGAGGCGGATCGCCTCGGCGACGGCCTCGAACTCGGCGGCCTGCGAGCGATCCTCCACGAGCGGCGGCGAGAGCTCGCGCACCTTCGCGTACTCAACCTCGAGCGCCGGACCGGACAGGAGCGGGCGGCGCAGGTCGAACCCCTGGGCGGCGGCGATCAGCTCGACCGCCACGACGCGACGCGCGAGTGCCAGCACCTGCAGCGCCTGTAGGCCCGCGGTGGCGCCCATCGAATTGAAGTCCTCCTGGCCGGCGCTCGTCGGCAGGCTCCCGACGCCGGCGGGATGCGACAGGACGGCACCCTCGGCGACGAGGCTGGCGGCCATGTACTGCGCGATCATGAGGCCCGACTTCGTGCCGGGATCACCGATCAGGAATGGCGGCAGCGAATGCGGGTCGCCGCTGCGGCCGTCCATCAGGCGGAAGATGCGGCGCTCGGAGAACGCGGCCAGCTCCTGCACCGCGATGGTGAGCGTGTCGAGCGGCAGCGACAGCGGCTGGCCGTGGAAGTTGCCGCCGCTCAGCACGTCACCGTCCTCGACGAACAAGAGCGGGTTATCGGTGACCGCGCCGAACTCAGGCTCAATGGCGTGCTCGACGTAGTCGAGGGCCTCACCCACCGCACCGAGCACCTGCGGAATGCAGCGCAGCGTGTAGGCGTCCTGCACGCGCTCGCAGTCGACATGACTCTCGCGCATCTCGGAGCCCTCCATCAACGCGAGCAGGCGCGCGGCGACCGCCTGCTGCTGCGGACGGTTGCGGAGCACGTGCAGACGGGGGTCGAACGGCGCGGACGAACCGAGCAGCGCATCGACGCTCATGGCGGCAGCGACCTGCGCCGCCGCGAACAGGTGCTGCGCTTCCGTCACGGCGAGCGCGCCGATCGAGGCCATCAGGTGGGTGCCGTTGAGCAGCGCGAGCCCCTCCTTCGGCCCGAGCGCGACCGGCTCAACGCCGACCAGCTGCAATGCGGCTGCACCGTCGATGCGCTCGCCCGTCGGCGTGAGGGCCTCGCCCTCGCCGATCAATACGAGTGCGAGATGCGCAAGCGGCGCGAGATCACCGCTGGCGCCCACGGATCCCCGCGACGGCACGACGGGCGTGACGCCCGCGTTGAGCAGCGCGATGAGCGACTCGATGATGCACACCCGGACGCCCGAGTGGCCGCGCGAGAGCGACGCGGCCAGCAGCAGCAGCATGCCCCGCACGACATCGACCGGTAGCGGCTCGCCAACGCCGACAGCGTGGCTGCGGACGATGTTGACCTGCAGCGCGGAGAGCTGGTCGTCAGGAATGCGGACCGACTCGAGCGAGCCGAACCCCGTGGTCACGCCGTACACCGCCTGCCCCTCACCTGCGACCCGGGCGATCAGGTCGGCAGCGGCGATGACCGCCTCACGGGCGTGCGGGCCGAGTTCGACGTCGACCGTGCCGCGCGCGACGCCCACGACCTCGGCACGCGTGAGCGCGCCGCCGTCCAACACGATCCTCCTCCCGCTCATGCCGGCATCATCGCGCACTCGCGACCGTCTGGGCGAAGGAGCCGTCGATCAGCGCACGCGCATCGACGGGCGCCGGCAGCCACCCCGCCGCCGTGGCCGCCGCGTCGATCTGCGTGAGCGTCTGGTCGTAGTACGCACCACCAGGCAGCAGGTCGATGGCGTTGGCGGAGATGTCGTATAGCGCTATGCCCTCGAGCTCAGCAGTGGCTTCCTCGACCGTCACGTCCTGCATGGCTGCGATGCCCGCCGCCACGACGTCGGTCCGATCGCGCTCGAACGGGTAGAGGTCACCCCACGCGCGAACAAAGGCGAGCACCTGCCCGGGTCGGGTCGCCGCCGTCTCCTCCCGCACCACGAGCACGTGGGACAGGAGGCCGGGCTGCTCACCTGCCGTCGCGATCGGCGCGACATCACCGTCGGCGGCGAGCGTCGCCGTCGCCTCGACACCCGTCATCACCGCGGCGTCGACCGCGCCCTCCTGCAGCATCGCGCCGGGACTGCGCCCGCCCGAGCGCACGAGCTCGACCTCGGTGATCGGCACGTCGTTCGCGGTGAACGTGCCGCGCAGGAGCAGCTCGCCTTCCGTGCCGGCGGCGTACGTGACGCGCCGACCCACCAGCTCGGAGACATCGCCGACGTCGGAGCGCGCCAGGATCGCCTCGCCCGAGGTGACGGTTGTGAGCAGCAGCACGATGCGGATGGGCGCACCCTTGGCGGCGAGGATCAGCGCCTGATCCGAGGAGACGACGGCCGCATCGGCCGCGCCGGACCGCAGGGCGGCCAGCACGTCGTCCTCGGAGGCCGCCGCCCGCACGCGCATGCTCAGCCCCTCGCGGCCGACATAGCCCAATGCTGCGCTCGTCCGCACCAGATCGAGTTCGAGCGATGCCTGACCGGTCAGGCGGAAGATGCCTGGTTCCACCGGCGTGTCCGCCGGGATGGTGGAGGCCGGCACCGTCGCCGTCAGCGGATTGATCGAGGCGGCGTTGGTGGCCCCGCCGCGCGAGGAGCCACAGGCCGCCAGTGCCGCGGCCATGGCAACGCACACCATCACCAGACCCAATCGCGTTGCGGTCCTCCCCATGCCCACCACCGAATCATGCCGCGCCCTGCCCGTTCCTGCTGGACCACCGCGCAGTGCGGCACACTGTGGGCGCATGAGCGAGCCCGTCGACTTCTCTCTCACCGCGACCCCCGGACGCGTACTGCCGACGGCCGTCCGCGCGGAGGGCTGTCGCATCTGGACGGTCGACGGACAGGAGTGGATCGACGCCTGTGGCGGCGCGATGGTGATGAGCGTCGGTCACTGCCACCCGCGGCTCGTCGAGGTGCTCAAGCGCCAGGCCGAGCAGCTCACGTTCACCTACCGCTTCTCGTTCTCGAACGAACCCATGCTCGAGCTCGCCGAGTTGCTACGCGAGATTTCGCCGATGGCCGATTCATGGGCGTTCTTCAACTCGTCGGGGTCCGAGTCCGTCGAGTCCGCGATCAACCTCGTGTTCCTCTACTGGCAGGAGCGCGGTCGACCCGAGAAGACCGGCCTGATCTCGCGCGTGCCGTCGTACCACGGCTCGACCGTCGGCGCCCTCGGCCTCTCCGGCACGGCGCGCCGCGACGACTACGAGGCCCTGCTCGACCCGAACGCCATCGCCCCCACGCCTGGCGCCGATATCAGCGCGCGCCGCACGCCCGCCGAGGAGTGCGCGCACGCCCTCGCCGAGCTGGAGGCCGCGATCATCGCGCGCGGTCCCGAGACCGTCGGCGCCCTGTTCCTCGAGCCGATCACGGGCGCCAGCGGTGCCGCGCTGACACCACCCGACGGCTACCTCCAGGGTGTGCGTGCGCTTTGCGACCGCTACGAGCTGCTGATGATCTGCGACGAGACGATCACCGGCTTCGGCCGCACCGGCACGTGGTTCGGCGTCGAGCAGTGGAGCGTGGAACCCGACGTCATCACCTTCGCCAAGGGCGTGACCAGCGGCATCGTGCCGTTCTCCGGCATGCTCGCCGCCGGCCACATCG
This sequence comes from uncultured Actinomycetes bacterium, assembly GCA_903847495.1. Classification (GTDB taxonomy): domain Bacteria; phylum Actinomycetota; class Thermoleophilia; order Gaiellales; family F1-60-MAGs149; genus F1-60-MAGs149. The sequence continues at coordinate 2,875 of CAINDT010000393.1, read as the reverse complement.
CCGAGGTCCTGATGCGCCGTCCGGACGGCTTCCCCGTCGGCCACACGTTTTCCGGTTACCCGCTCGGCTGCGCCGTCGGCGCGGAGATGATCCGCGTGATCCGCGACGAGCAACTGCTCGAGAACGCCGCCTCGATGGGCGCGCACCTGCGCGCCGGTCTGGACCGCATCGGTGCCGGCAACCCCCACGTCGGGCAGGTGCGTGGCATGGGTCTCTTGCAGGGCATCGAGTTCGTCGAGGACCGCGAGACGCTGACGCCGCGGGCCGGCGCCGCCGCCCGCGTGGTCGCCGCGGCCCGCGAGCAGCACCTGATGATCTACTCGTGCGTCACGCGCGTCGGCAGTCGCGTGGTCGAGGCTGTCATGCTGGCGCCACCACTCAATATCAGCGAGGTCGATGTGGACATCGTCCTCGCTCGCCTCGAAGGAGCGATTGGAGCCGCATGACCGAGATGGATGATCCCGCAGCGATGTACCGAGCGGCGGTCGACGTCGCCCTGACGGGTGAGGTCGGCATGGCTCCCGATTTCGATCGGCACCTCCAAGAAGAGGTCTGGCGTCTGCTCTGCAACGACCGCGATCGCCTGCTGACGTACTGCCAGCGCATGGGCATCGTCGTGACGAAGCTGACCACGCGACAGACGCTCAAGAGCGACAAGCCGATCTTCGAGCTGATCGTCACCGGCGATGACGCCGACACCGTCCGGAAGCTCGCCGGGCGCGATCGCCCGATCCGGTAGTTCGGTTTGGGGTCTGACCCCAAACCGAACCTGATCACCGCTCCACCCCCTCCCGTACCATCCCGGCATGGCCCGCCCCGTCGTCATCAAGCTCGGTAGCTCTACCTTGGTGGACGCACGCGGGCGGCTGCGTAAGAGTCGCCTTGATCGCATCGCCGACGAGATCGGCGCGCTCTCGGCCGACACCCCGATCTGCATCGTCTCGTCAGGGGCGATTGCGCTCGGCCTCGGCCACCTCGGTCGGATGGACCGCCCGGGCACCGTCGCGGAACTGCAGGCCGCAGCGGCCGTCGGCCAGGCCATCTTGCAACAGGCGTGGCAGCGCGCGCTCGGACGCTCCGGTCGCGGCACCGGCCAGGTGCTGCTCGCCGCCAGCGACTTCGAGCGGCGCGAGTCGTACCTGAACGCACGCCACACGCTCGAGACGCTGCTCGGCTGGGGCGTCACCCCGATCGTCAACGAGAACGACTCGACCGCCACGCAGGAGATCACCTTCGGCGACAACGATGCGCTCGCCGCGCAGGTTGCCGTGCTGCTCGGTGCCCGCCTGCTCGTTCTGCTGACCGACCAGGAGGGCCTCTACACGCGCGACCCCAAGCACCCCGACGCGGCGCTCGTCCGCGAGGTACCCGATGCCTCCGTGCTCGACGAGGTCGATACCGCCGCAGCCGGCTCTGGCTGGGGCAGCGGCGGCATGCGCTCGAAGGTCGTCGCGGCCGAGATGGCCCGTGCGGGTGGCTCGGCCTGCGTGATCGCCAACGGCGGACGCAGCGGCTCGATCGCAGCTGCCATCGCGGGCGAGCAGGTTGGCACGCGCTTCCCCGCCAAGGACTCCTCCCCGTCGGCGTACAAGCTGTGGCTACGCCACGCCCTGCCGACGACGGGCCGTATCGAGGTCGATGGTGGTGCCCGCAAGGCGCTCGAACAGGACGGCGCATCGCTCCTGCCCGTCGGCATCAAGGCCGTCAACGGGCGCTTTGCCGCCGGCGACGGCGTCGAGCTGGTCGATGCGAAGGGCGTCGTGTTCGCCCGTGGCATCGCCGAGATGGGCAACGCGGAGCTGAAGCAGCAGATCGGCAAGCGCGGCGCCGATCCGGCCGTGCACCGCGACCGTCTCGTGCTGCTCTAACCGCACCGCTCGCCCAACGCGCTCCAGCCGATATCCTTGGCGACCATGAGCGCCACCACGCAGAGCGAGATCAGCATCCGAGGCCGCGCCGCCGCGCGTGCCATCCGCAGTGCCAGCACCGACGTCCGCGACGCGGCGCTCGCCGCCATCGCCGCGCGCCTCGAAGCCGATGCCGCTGCGATCCTCGCCGCCAACGCACAGGACGTCGCCGCCGCCCTCGCCGACGGCACGTCCGCGGCACTGGTCGACCGCCTCACGCTCAACGACGAGCGTCTCGCCGCGTTGTCGCAGGCCGTGCGTGATGTCGCTGCGCTGGCCGATCCCGTCGGGCGCGTGATCGACGACCGTCGCCTGCACAACGGTCTCGAGCTCTCGAAGGTGCGCGTGCCGATCGGCCGCGTCCTCGTGGTGTACGAGGCACGCCCGAACGTGACGGTCGACGTTGCGGCGCTGTGCATCAAGTCGGGCAACGTCGCGCTGCTGCGCGGCTCGGCCTCTGCGAAGCACACGAACGCTGCGCTGAGCGCTGCCGTCCGCGGTGGACTCGCCGACGCGGGACTGCCCGAGGACGTCGTGATCCCGATCGAGGGTTCGCGTGACGACCTCGGCGAGCTCGTCGGCGACGCCAGTGCTGCGGACATCGTCGTGCCGCGCGGTGGCGAGGCGCTCAAGGACTTCCTGCTCGAGAAGAGCCGTATTCCCGTGCTCGCTGCGGCCGGCGGCATCTGCCACGTCTATCTCGATCGCGATGCCAATGCCGAGATGGCCGTCGCCATCACGATGAATGCCAAGGTGCAGCGCCCCGGCGTCTGCAACGCGGCGGAGACGCTGCTCGTGCACGCCGACCGCACCGACCTGCTCCAGCCCGTGCTCGGCGCACTGCGCGATGCCGGCGTGGAACTACGTGGCGACGAGCGCACCCGCGCCGCGATCGACTTCGAGATCAGTACCGCGACCGAGGCCGATTGGGACGCCGAGTACCTTGACTTGATTCTCGCCGTGCGCGT
>CAINDT010000392.1 GCA_903847495.1 uncultured Actinomycetes bacterium | reverse complement strand
GGTGCGGGCAGGCGTGGAATGGGCCATTGCTACCGGCGACTCATGATACCCGTCGTCTGCGGTCTTCACTGCGATCCCGCTCGCACCCGGGTAGCATCAATCGCAGTGGAGTCTCCCGAACCCGACGAGCCGCGGCGCGATGCGCCGTTTACGTGGATCTCGAGCCAGCGGGGCCGCTCGGCACGCGCCGGTCGGCGCCATTGGGCGGATCTGCGCGGACCAATGCTGGCGGCGGCGATTATCGGCCTCCTCCAGGCCGGTCTCGTCGGACTCGCGCTCGAGGCGTTTTCCGGGTGGGGCGTGCGCGCGGTGGCGGTCGTCCCGGTCGTGGCGATCTCAACGTTCCTGCTCGTGCTCTTCCTCGGGCTGGTACGCACGTCGACGCGCGACGGCAGCGTGCTGGGCGGTGGACCGGCAGCCGCGATTCTCGAGATCGTGGCGATCGCGACGCCGGTGCTGCACGACGGACTCACACCCGCCGCGGCGCAGCTGCTGGCCCGCGAGTCGCAGGCGCGTCTGGGCTATGCGGCGATTGCGGTGTCAGACCGCAGCCGCGTGCTCGCACATGTCGGCCTGGCCGAGGATCACCATGGTGCTGGCACTGCGGCGCCGCCCGGCGCGGTGCAGGCGATGGATGAGGAGCGCGTCGCGCGCCTGCCCGCCGGTTGGCGGCACGGCTGCACGTCCACGTGCCCGCTGCGCTCGGCGGTCGTCGGCCCGCTGATCGTGCGCGGCCGCGCGGTCGGCTCGATCATCGCGTTCTCCGAGGGTGCACTGGAGATCTCGGACCAGGAGCGTGCGGTGATGGAGTCGCTCAGCGGTCTCGTCTCGAGCGCGCTCGCCGCCGGCGAGGTCGAGGTGCACGCCCGCGCCAGCGCCTCCGCCGAGCTCGCGGCGCTGCAGGCGCAGATCGAGCCGCACTTCCTCTTCAACGCGCTCAACACCATTGCGGCCTTCATCCGCACGCAGCCCGACGAGGCGCGCCGTCTTGTCACGACGTTTGCCGAGTACTGCCGCTCCACGCTGCGTCAGCCGTCGCAGTTTGTGACGTTCGCCGACGAGATGCAGCACGTGGAGGCGTACCTCGAGCTCGAGCAGGCGCGCTTCGGCCACGACCTCGTGATCGACCGCCGCATCAGCGTCGCGGCCAACGATGTGATGGTGCCGCCGTTTCTCGTGCAGCCGCTCGTCGAAAACGCGATCAAGCACGGTAAGACCGACCAGCCGCTGCGCGTCGTGGTGCGCGCCGACGTGCGCTTCGGTCGCCTGCGTGTGATCGTGCGCGACAACGGTCGCGGCATTGCGCAGGAAGACGCCGAGCGCGTGCTCGAGCCGGGCTATGGCAGCGGTGCGGCGGGCCTTGGCCTCGCCTCGGTGCACCGCCGCATCCAGGCGTACTACGGCGACGAGGGGCGGCTCCGCATCGCGAGCGCGCCGGTGCTCGGCACGTCGATCAGCATTCTCGTGCCAATCGAGCCGCCCGCCAACGTCGAGGTGGCGGCATGATGCTGCTGGCGCTGATCGTCGATGACGAGGCGCCGGCCCGCGGCGAGCTGCGCCACCTCCTCACCGGCATCGACGGCATCGAGGTGGCGGGCGAGGCCGCGAGCGCGCGCGAGGCGCTGGTGCTGGCCGAGCGCATGGCGTACGACGTCGTGTTCCTCGACATCTCGATGCCGGGCGGTAAGGGCGGCATCGAGCTCGCCAAGACGCTGGCCGAGCTGCCGCACCGCCCGACGGTCGTGTTCGTCACGGCCCATGATGACCGCGCGATCCAGGCGTTCTCGGTCGAGGCCGTCGACTACCTGCTCAAGCCGGTGCGCGAGGATCGCTTGCTCACGACCGTCCGCCGCGTTGCGGCGATTCGCGCGGGCACGGCGCCCGGCGCAGCGATTGAGGTGCGCATTCCGGTCGATGGCGATGGGGAGGAGACCCTGCTCGTCGATCCAGCCGAGGTCGCGTACGCCGAGGCCGACCGTGACCGTTCGCGCATCGCCCTTGCCGACGGCCGTGTGCTCGGCTCGCCGCGGTCGCTGCGCGCACTCGAGGATCTGCTGCCCAGCACGTTCATGCGCATCCACCGTTCGCAGATCGTCAACCTTGCGCTCGTTGCGGCACTCGAACCTGTCGGTGAAGGTCGCGTGCAGGTGCGGCTGTCAGACAAGAACGGCACGGCGCTCGAGGTCGCCCGCCGCCAGACGCGCGCGTTGCGCACGGCGCTCGGGCTCCGCTAGCCAAACGCGGCTACGCTGCCCCCAAATGGAGGCCCTGTTCGCAATCGAGGAGGCGCTCGTCGGGCT
>CAINDT010000391.1 GCA_903847495.1 uncultured Actinomycetes bacterium | reverse complement strand
GGCGCTCAGCCCCTGCTATTCCACCACAGCACGACAGGCGTCTCGCGCTCCCACCCGAGCAGCGACACGGTTGCCGTGTCGAGTCGGAAGAAACGGCCGTCCTGCGGGGCGAGGCCCAGCCAGCGCGCGGTCAGGACGCGCAGCACGTGGCCGTGGGCGACGACGAGCGTCGTGCCGCCCGCCTCGCGGGCCGCGGCGATCACGCGATCGACGCGCGCGGCGACCTCGTCGGGCGTCTCGCCCTCGGGGCAGCCACCGAACCAGACCGTCCAGTCCGGCACGGTCTCGCGGATCTCCTTCGTGGTGATGCCCTCGTAGATGCCGTAATTCCACTCGACGAGATCCGCATCGATCGTCGGCTCGTGCCCCAGACCGAGGAGCCCGCAGGTCTCGCGGGCGCGCTGCAGGGGGCTGCAGACGATCCGATCAATCGGCATTGCCTGCACGAGCGGGGCCGACGCGCGCGCCTCGGCGCGGCCCTCATCGGTCAGTGGGATGTCGGTCGTGCCCGTGTGGCGCCCGTTCAGGCTCCACTCCGTCTGCCCGTGGCGGACGACGGCGATCTGCGCTGCGGCTGCCATCGGGCGGATCGTCGCAGATCAGGTGCCCGGATCACATTCAGGGCCGAAACGGCAGAGGAACCCCGGAAACCGGAGGGTATACTCAGGCAACTGCTCGCGGCTCGGTCGTCGAACCGTGTCTCGAGCGAGTGCATGCACGTGGAGACGAACACGCCCCCACCCGATGACGCGGCCAATCAGCCGCCCGCGGCTGAGCCCGAGGCTCTCGCCGGCGGCTCCGCCGACGATGCAGTCGTCGCCGCGACCGCGGCTAAGGCGGCCGTCGCCCTACCCACCGCACCGAAGATGAAGGTCCATCGCCCCGACGGCACGACGGCGACGGCGCCCGCGCCCACGGTCGCCTCGTCGGCCGGCGGTGCTGGGGGAGGCGGTGGCGGACGCCCGCCGATGACGCTGTACAGCGCGGAGCCCGCGCGGCGCCGTCGTCGCTGGCCGTGGGTCGTCGGCGGTATCGGCGCGCTCCTCGTGATCGCCGTCCTCGGTGTCGCCGGCTACGGCTACTGGTACGTGCAGGACACGGTGTCGACGATGACGCAGTCGTCGAACAAGAAGCAGCAGGAGGCGCAGGACGGGCTCGCGATCGCCACGACGAACGAGCCGATCACCGCGTTGATCATCGGCGAAGACCATCGCGCCGGCGAGAGCGGCGGGCGCTCCGACACGATGATGATGGTGCGCGTCGATCCGCGCACGAAGACCATTTCGATGCTCTCGTTCCCGCGCGATCTCGTCGTCGACGTGCCGGGCTACGGCCGCCGGCCGATCAACGAGGCGTACGACATCGGCCAGGAGCCACTCGCGCTCGCGACGGTCAAGGAGCTGACGGGCGTTCAGATCAACTACCTGATCCCCGTCGACTTCCGCGCGTTCAACCGCATCGTCGGCACCTTCGGCGGCGTCTGGCTGCCGATCGATCGCCGCTACTACAACGTCAATGACGGCACCGCGGCGAACAACTACATGTCGATCGACATCCAGCCGGGCTACCAGCTGCTGCGCGGCAACGACTCGCTCGCCTTTGCGCGCTTCCGCCATCTCGACTCCGACCTGATTCGCATGGCGCGCCAGCAGACGTTCGTGCGCGAGTTCAAGAAGCGCGTGGACAACTGGGGGCTCGCGACGCGCCTGATCGAGGTGATCTCGATCCTGCGCGACAACATCAAGATCCTCGGCTCGAACAAGAAGCCCGCTGACGCGAAGACGCTGCTGGAGTACGGGCAGCTGATGGCGAGCATCCCGCGCGGCAACATGCAGCAGGTCCGGCTCGACGACATCTCCAGTTCGACCCGCTACCCGGGCAAGCTCGAGGCGACGCCGCAGGCGGTGCAGAAGGTCGTGGATCAGTTCCTCAACCCCGACACGACCTCCGGCAACGCGATCGCCAGCCGCGATGTGGCCAAGGATCCGAAGTCGAAGGTCAAGAAGGTCACCTACAACCCCGCCAAGATGGGCGTCGAGGTCCGCAACGGCAACGGCACGCCCGCCGCAGCCGCCGACGCCTCCTGGCAGCTCGTGGAGAACGGGTGGAAACTGGCGCACAGCGCCGGTGACTCGATGACCCAGTACCTGCACACGACGGTGTACTACGACGGCGCGACGACCGGCGCGAAGGACGCGGCCACGGCCATCGGCGAGTCCTTCGGTACCGACTCCGAGGTGAAGGCCATCGACGCGGCGGCCAAGGCCGAGATCCAGCAGAACGGCGTCGACATCACCGAGCCGATCGTGGTGGTGATCGGCAAGACGTACACCGGCGATCTCGCCCCGCCGAAGGTTGCTGTGCTGCCGCCGAAGGAGGAGGCGCAGATCTCCCGTGACCCGACCCGCGACGTCGCCATGTGGCGCCAGGCGCAGCGCAAGGCCGGCTTCCCGCTGTGGATGCCCACGGTCGTCTACGCCGGTGCGCAGACGCGCGACCCGCAGTTCTCGGGCCAGCCGCCGTATCGCGTCTACAAGACGGCCGGCAAGAAGGCGGTCTACGTCACGTACTCCGCCGACGCCTACGACCAGGTCTTCGGCGTGCAGGCGATCCAGTGGAGCGATCCGCCGATTCTCGATGGGCCCACGACGACGCGCAACTACAAGGGTCGGACGCTTCTGCTCTACTTCAACGGCGCCTCGCTCCAGCGCGTGGCGTGGAAAGAGAACGGCAACAGCTACTGGCTGGAGAACTCCTTGACGGGTCGTATTCCCAACTCCGCGATGATCGCGATGGCGAAGAGCTTCAAACTGGTGACGCGTTGAGCGGACGCGAGCCGGTCGGCGTCATCGGCGTCGGCTACGTCGGCCTCGTCACCGCCGCCTGTCTCGCGGAGCTCGGGCATCCCGTCGTCTGCCGCGACATCGTCCCCGAGCGCGTGGAGATGCTGCAGCGCGGAGAGGTACCGATCCACGAGCCGGGTGTACCGGAGCTCTTGAAGCGCAACGCCGAGCGCCTGACGTTCACGCTCGATATGGAGGACGTGTTCCGCGAGGCGCGGATCGCGATCATCTGCGTCGACACGCCGCCGACCGCCTCGGGCGACGCGGACCTGTCGCGCGTCGAGGCCGTGATCGAGGCACTCCCGGCGAGCGCCGAGGGTGCGGTGCTGGTGATGAAGTCCACGGTGCCCGTCGGCACCGGCCGGCGCGTCCGCACCGAGCTCGACGCGCGCGGCCGCGAGGACGTCGGCTACGTCTCGAATCCCGAGTTCCTGCGCGAGGGGTCGGCCGTCGCCGACTTCCGCGAGCCCGATCGCGTCGTGGTCGGCGGCGATCGTCCCGACGACGTCGAGCGCGTCGCGCGGCTCTACCAGGACCTGCATGCCCCGATTCTCTCGACGGACACCGCGTCGGCCGAGATGATCAAGCTCGCCTCCAACGCCTTCCTCGCGACGAAGATCTCGTTCATCAACGAGATCGCGAACGTGTGCGAACGCGTCGGTGCGGACGTCGAGGAGGTAGCGCGCGGCATGGGGCTCGACCAGCGCATCGGGCAGAGCTTCCTCCGTCCCGGCATCGGGTACGGCGGCAGCTGCTTCCCCAAGGACGTCACGGCACTCAAGCAGCTGGCCGGCAACACCGGGTACTCGTTTCAGCTGCTGGCCAGCGTGATCGAGGTCAACGAGCTCCAGAAGCGCCGGGTCATCGGCAAGCTGCAGGATCATCTCGGACCGCTCCGGGATCGGCGCATTGCTCTGCTCGGTCTGGCCTTCAAGCCACACACCGATGACATGCGCGAGGCCTCGAGCATCGTGCTCGCAGCGCGCCTGATCGCCGAAGGCGCAAGCGTCTGCGCGTTCGATCCGGTCGCCGCCGATCGCGCGCGCAGCCTGCTGCCTGCCAGCGTCGAGCTGTCCGGCTCGATGCATGAGGCAGTTGCCGACGCCGATGCGGTCGTGATCGTCACCGAGTGGCCGGAGTTCCGCGCCGTGCTCGACCCGGCCGTCCGCGCCGCCATGCGCCACCCGCTGATCGTCGATGGCCGCAACCTGCTGGATCCGTCGGAGGCCGTCGCCGCGGGCTTCACGTACGTTCCGATCGGTCGTGCGGAGCGCGACCCGGACCGCGAGCTGCACCAGGCGTGATCGCGGTCGTCCTGGTCGGCGGCGAAGGTACGCGCCTGCGCCCGCTCACGCTCGATGAGCCGAAGCCGGTGCTGCCGATCGGCGGCGTGCCGTTCATGTCGCTGCTGCTCGATCGTCTTGCCGCCGCGGGCGTCACCAAGGTGATTCTGTCCTGCGGCTACCTGCCCGACCGTCTGCGCGCCGGCATCGGCACGCCGCCGCCCGGTGTCGACGTCGAAGTCGTTGTCGAAGACGAGCCGCTCGGCACGGCCGGCGCGATCCGCTTCGCCGCCGTGGGCCGTGTCGATGGGCCCTTCCTGGCGCTCAACGGCGACGTCTTGGGCGATGCCGACTTCGGCGCGCTGGTTGCCGCCCACCGCACAGCCGGGGCGACTGCCTCGATTGGCCTCACCCCGGTCGATGATCCGACGCGCTTCGGCGTCGTCGTGCACGACGCACAGGGCAACGTGGAGCGCTTCGTCGAGAAGCCGCCGAACGCCGACGGCCTCGGTCCGGCCCCGTGGTGGGTCAACGCGGGCGCCTACGTGCTGGATCCGTCGGTACTCGACATGATCCCCTCAGGTCGCATGGTGTCGATCGAGCGCGAGGTCTTCCCGGAGCTCGTCGGTCGCGGACTGATCTGCGTGCGCTCGGAGGGGTACTGGCGCGACATCGGCACGCTCGAAAGCTTCCTCACCGCCAACGCCGATGCCGTCGCCGGCCGCGTGCACACACGCCTCGGCGGCAGCGAGAACGCCGTGCTGATCGATCCGTCGGCCACTGTCGCCGACGACGCGATCGTGATCGGCCCGGTGCTGATCGCCGCGGGCGCCAGTATCGGCGCCGGCGCTGAGGTCGGTCCCGATGTCGTGATCGGCGCCGGTGCGACCGTGGCGCCCGACGCGACGGTACGTGGCTCCGTCCTGCTGGCTGGCGCGCGCGTTTCGGCGCTGGCCACGGTGGAGCGCAGCGCCATCGGCCTCAACGCCCTGGTGGGCGAGCGCGCCCGCGTGATCGACTCCGCCCTCGGCACCGACGAGGCTGCCGGTGCCGGCGAGGAGCTGGTCGGCGAGCGGAGGCCGTCCTGATGGCACCGGCAACCATGCTGGAGCAGGCGCTCGATTTCCCGCGCCAGTTGCAGTCCGGTCTGGCGGCCGGCGATGCAGCCGGCATGGCCGATCGCCGCGTTGGTGCCGTCGCGCTGTGCGGACTCGGCGGCTCCGCGGCCGGTGGTCGTCTGCTGACCGCGCTCTTCGCGGAGCAGCTGGCGGTGCCGGTCGTCTCCGTGGATACGACGTCGTTGCCCGGGTGGGTGGGGGAGGACACGCTCGTCGTGTGCATCTCGTACTCCGGCCAGACAGCCGAGACGCTGTGGCTGTGGGACGAGGCCGGCGATCGTGGCGCGCTGCGCGCGGCGATCACGGCCGGCGGCACGCTGGCCGAGCGGGCCCAGGCGATCGGCGCCCCGTGCGCGCTCGTCGAACCGGGCTTTCAGCCGCGTGGCGCCCTCGGGCTGCTGCTGGGCGCGCTCGTCGGACTGCTCGATCTGGCGGGCGCCGTACCCGGAGCGGCCGCGCTGCTCGGTGCCGCGGTACCCGCGGTGGAGGCTGTCGTGGCGGAAGAGCTCGCCCAGCCCGAGCGGGCCAAGGCCGCAGCCGCGCGTCTCGGCGGGCACGCCGTGGTCTTCTACGGGTCGGGTGCGCGCGCCGCGGCTGCTGTGCGCCTGAAGAACCAGGTCAACGAGAACGCCAAGGCGGCCTCGTGGGGTGGTGCGATGCCGGAGATGGCCCACAACGAGATCCTCGGTTGGATCGGGTGTGCACGACACGGCATTCCCGCGGCCGCGGTCTTCCTGCGCGACCCGGACGAGCCACCGGCGCCCCGGGAGCTCCACGATCGCATCCAGGCGATCGTCGGCGGCGATGTGCCGACGGTGCTGGTCTGGCAGGGCGCAGGGGCGACCGAGCTCGAGCGCACGCTGGCACTGCTCGTGCACGGCGACGTGGTCTCCTGCCACCTCGCCGACGTCGAGGGCGTCGACGCGCTCGACATCGCCCGACTGACGGCGCTGAAGGCCCCGTCCGCGACCGGCTAGGCTGCGCTCGTGGCCGCCATCGCCTCCGACGTTAGAGATCTCGCGCTCGCCGAGGCCGGCGCGCGTCGCATCGCCTGGTCCGACCACGACATGCCCGTACTGCGC
>CAINDT010000390.1 GCA_903847495.1 uncultured Actinomycetes bacterium | reverse complement strand
ACCGGTCGTGGCCATCGCGAGGATCAGCACCATCTCGTTCTCGCGCGGGCCGTCCGGCACGCCCACCTCGATCGCGTCGTAGTGGCTGCCGACGTACGACCACTCGATGTGGGTGAGGGGGATGTCGATGCGGGAGCCGACCGGGCCGACCTTCTTCGTCGACGGCACGATCGAGGTGCCGCCGCCAATCGCGGCGCGCATGCCGCCGCCGCCGGGGATATGCCACATCGCGCCGTGCTCGATCTCACCATTGCTGCCGACGATCGCGCCCTTGCCGTAGCCCTCGATGGCGCTCGCATCACCGCCGAGGTGGTCGATCAGGATCGCGCCGAGCTTCTCGCCGAGCGCCTTCAGCTCGTCCATCGCCGGACTCAGGTCCTCGACGTACTGCTTGACGTACGGATTCGTCACGACGGCCATGACCGCGCCCTTCCGCGCCGGCTGGTCCGGCGCAGGGCCGAAGTCGTGGTGGATCTCCTCGGTGTACGTGGCGATCTTGCGGATCTCGAACAGGCTCACGGTGCTCCTCCCGGGCGTGACGTCCGACAGCATAGGCGTGTGTCGCTGTCGAATGAAGACGATCACGGCACGGGTACACTGCTCCGCATGGTCGGTCGCCTCGGAACCCTCTGTGCACGGCATCGCTGGGTGACGGTGATCCTCTGGATCGTGCTGCTGGCTGGCGTTGCCAGCGCAGCGACCCTCGCCGGCGGCCATGCGAACGCCGACCTGACGGTGCCCGGCACCGGTGCGCAGACCGGTGCGGACCTCGCTGCCAAGGCGTTCCCCACGGGCAAGGGCCTGACGGGGCAGGTCGTCGTCACCGGGGCACCGGGTGCCGTGGAGGATGCGGCCAACAAGAAGGTCATCGAGGCGACCATCAAGGATCTGCGCACGCTCCCGCACATGACCGCGGTCAAGGATCCCTACGGGGCCGGCGGCGAGATCTCGCCCGACAAGTCGACCGCGATCATCGGCCTGACCTACGACCTCGGCATCAACGAGGTCACGCCCGCCACCTGGCATCACCTGCAGGATGCGATGGCGCCCGTCGCCGACACCAAGGGACTGACGGTCGCGTACTCGGGCACGCCCGCCGCGCAGGAGGAGAGCACGAGCCGTGACATCTCCGAGGGACTTGGCATCCTCGCCGCCATCATCATCCTGCTGATCACGTTCGGCACGGTGCTCGCGATGGTCTCGCCGCTGATCAGCGCCATCGTCGGCCTGTCGCTCGGGCTGCTGACGATCCAGCTCGCCTCGGCGGCGCTATCGATCTCGTCGATCGCACCCATCCTCGCGACGATGATCGGCCTTGGCGTGGGCATCGACTACGCCGTCTTCATCGTCAATCGTCAGCGCGAAGAGCTCCAGTCCGGCAAGTCGGTCGAGGAGTCGATCGGCATCGCGCTGGGCAACGCCGGTCGCGCCGTGCTGGTGGCGGGTCTGACCGTCTCGATCGCGCTGCTCGGACTCGTTGCAGCCGGCATCCCCACCGTCACGATGCTCGGCGTCACCTCGGCCGTCGCCGTGCTGACGGCGATCCTATCGGCGCTGACGCTGCTGCCCGCGATCCTCGCGATCGTCGGCGAGCGGGTGATCCGGAAGAAGGATCGTCACGCCGCGCGCCAGGCGGCCGTCGCCGGTCCCGACGAGATCGCGGGCGGTATCTGGGGGCGCTGGGCGCGCCTGGTCGGCAATCATCCGATCCCGTTCCTGCTGCTCGCGATCGCGATCCTCGCGGTGCTCACCGTCCCGCTGCTGTCGATGAAGCTCGGTCAGGTCGATGCGGGCTCCGACCCGGCCGGATCGCCGACCCGCGTGGCATACGACACGCTGGCCGAGAAGTTCGGTCCCGGGTTCAACGGTCCGATCGAGGTTGTGCTCAGTCCGTACGCCGACGAGGCGGGCGCGAAGAAGGCCGCTGACGCGATCGCGAAGGACCGGGGCGTGGCGACGGTGACACCGCCGATGATCAACGCCGAGCAGAAGGTCACGCTGATCACGCTGATCCCCAAGACGGCGCCAACGGATGACTCCACGCAGGAGTTGGTTTCGCGCCTCCCGGGCGAGGTCAAGCAGGTCGTCGGGCCAGGCGTGCAGGTGTACGCGACGGGCGTCACCGCGGGGCTGCTCGATCTCTCCGACCGCATCGCGCAGCGCCTGCCGTTCTTCATCGGCGCGGTGATCCTGCTGTCCTTCATCCTGCTGCTGATCGAGTTCCGCTCGATCTTCGTGCCGCTCAAGGCCGCCGTGATGAACGTACTGTCGATCGGAGCGGCCTACGGCGCGATCGTCGCCATCTTCGAGTGGGGGTGGGGCGCCCGCTACATCGGCGTGCCCGAGACCGTCCAGATCGAGGCCTACGTGCCGATGATGATGTTCGCGATCCTCTTCGGCCTGTCGATGGACTACGAGGTCTTCCTGATCAGCCGCATCCGCGAGGAGCACCTGCGTGGTGCGAAGACGCTCGAGAGCGTCGAGATCGGTCTGTCCTACACGGCACGGGTGATCACCGCCGCGGCGCTCGTGATGATCACCGTCTTCCTGTCTTTCGTCCTGATGGACGACGTCGTCGTGAAGATGTTCGGTATCGGCCTGGCCACGGCCGTCCTTGTCGACGCGACGATCGTGCGCCTCATGCTCGTGCCGAGCACGATGGTGCTGCTCGGCGAGGCGAACTGGTGGTTGCCCGGGTGGCTGGATCGGCTGCTGCCGGGCGAGAAGCCTGCGGCCTGACGACGGGAACACCTCGAGGTGAATCGGTGGGGTGACGTCTTCAGGGGAGCCGTGCTTCGCACGTCTCGCTGAAGAGTGACCCTTGCATTGCCGGGCGCCTACGGCGGCGGCAATGCTCCTTGAGACCGAGCCACCTCAAGGCCTTCGCGTCGTCGGGTCTGAGCCACCTCAGGCGGCTTAGACCCGACGACCTACGAAACCGCCTCGTGCCGCTTCGTGATGGCCTCGAGCATGCCCTCGTACGCCTTCTGGAAGGCGGCGACGCCCTCGTCCTCGAGTTCCTTGGTGACGGCGGCGAAGTCGATACCGGCATCCGCGATGCCCTGCATGACGGCGCGGGCACCGTCGAGATCCTCCGTCAGGCGCGAGGCGGGGTCGCCCTGCGTGCGGTACGCCTCGAGCGTGGCGTCCGGCACGGTGTTGACCGTGTCGGGGCCGATCAGCTCGTCGACGTAGAGGCACGGCGAGTACGCCGGGTTCTTGGTGCTCGTCGAGGCCCAGAGAGCGCGCTGCCGGGCACCGCCAGCGGCCTCCACGGCCTGCCAGCTCGCGTCGTTGTCGAAGATCGCCTGGTACACGTCGGCGTACGCGATCTTGGCGTTGGCGACGGCGGTCTTACCGCGCAGCTCCGAGCCCTCCGGCAGCATGTCGTCGACCTTGCTGTCGATGCGCGAGACGAAGAAGCTGGCGACCGACTGAATACCGGTAACGGGCTGGCCGGCGGCGAGGCGCTCGGCCATGCCGGCGACGTAGGCCTCGGCGATCTCGTAGTAGCGCTCGACCGAGAACAGCAGCGTCACGTTGATGCTGATGCCCGCGGCGGTCAGCTGGCGCACCGAGTCGATACCCGGCTTCGTGCCCGGCACCTTGATCAGCACGTTCGGGCGATCAACGGCCTTGTGCAGCTCCTGGGCGCGCTTGACGGTGTTCGGCGTGTCGAAGGCGAGGTCGGCCTCGACTTCGATCGAGATGAAGCCGTCGGCACCATTGCTCGCGTCGTACGCGGGACGCATGACGTCGCAGGCGGCCTGAATGTCCTGGATCCAGAGCGGCTCGAAGATCTGGACGGCGGTGGCGTCGGCCGGGAAAGCCGCGATCGCCGCATCGTAGGCGTCGGTGTCCTCGACGTTCTTCGCGAAGATCGACGGGTT
>CAINDT010000389.1 GCA_903847495.1 uncultured Actinomycetes bacterium | reverse complement strand
CGCCTCGAGATGGCCGCGCCGAGCATCCGCCTCCGCTACGCGGGTCGCCCGTGGCGCGCCAGCCCGTCCGAGGGCTATCCGCCGGATCACAAGATCGAGCAGGAGCGCCTCGTGCGCGACGCGCTCGGGCTCAACCAGCGCTGAGCCGGTACCCTGCCGGACATGGCAGCGGTCGCACCATCGCCCGTGCTCGAGATCGCCGCGCGGGCACGTGACATCGTCGGACCCGATTGGGTCGTCACGGACAGCGCGCAGTTGCGCGTCTACGAGTGCGACGGACTGAAGAATCAGCGCGAGGTGCCGGGTGCCGTGGTGCTGCCGGGCTCGACCGAGCAGGTTGCGGCCGTCGTACGCCTCTGCCACGAGCGCGGCGTCCCCTTCGTGGCGCGCGGTGCTGGGTCGGGCCTATCGGGCGGCGCGATGCCGAACGCCGAGGGGATCGTGATCGGCCTATCGCGCCTGCGCGAGGTGCTCGACCTCGACGTGCCGAATCAGCGCGCACGGGTGCAGCCGGGCGTCACCAACCTGCGCGTCAGCGAGGTGGCCGCCCCCCACGGGCTCTACTACGCACCCGATCCGTCGAGTCAGCAGGTCTGCACGATCGGCGGCAACCTGGCCGAGAACGCCGGCGGTGCGCACTGCCTCAAGTACGGCTTCACCACCAACCACGTGCTGACCGCCACGGTCGTGCTGTCCGATGGCACGATCGTCGAGCTCGGCAGCGAGGCGCCCGATGCGCCCGGTCTCGACCTGCTCGGCGTGCTGATCGGCAGCGAGGGCACCGTCGCGATCGTCACCGAGGCGCTGCTCAATCTGCTGCCGAAGCCGCAGCACGTCGAGACGCTCGTGGCGATGTTCCCCTCGTCGGAGACGGCGGGCGAGGCCGTCTCGACGATCATCGCCGAGGGCATCGTGCCGGCCGCCGTCGAGATGATGGATCGCCTCGCGATCGATGCCGCCAAGACCCAGACGCCGATTACGTGGGACACGGAGGCCGCACTGATCGTCGAGCTCGACGGCCCGGTCCGCGAGGTGCAGTCGCAGTTCGAGGCCGTCACCGCGATCTGCGAGCGCTGCGGCGCCGACGAGGTGCAGGTCGCCGCATCGCCGGCTGAGCGCATGGACATCTGGCGGGCGCGCAAGAGCGCCTTTGCCGCGGTGGGCGCGCTCGCCCCCGCCTACCTGGTGCAGGACGGCGTGATCCCGCGCACCCGGCTGCCCGAGGTGCTCAACGGCATCCGCGCCCTGGCCGATGCGAACGGCGTGCGCGTCGCCAACGTCTTCCATGCCGGCGACGGCAACCTGCATCCGCTCGTGCTCTACGACAACAAGGTCGAGGGCGAGCAGGAGCGCGCCGAGCGGGTCGCGATCGCGATCATCGAGCTGTGCGTCGACTTCGGCGGCTCGATCACGGGCGAGCACGGTGTCGGCGTCGAGAAGGTCTGCTCGATGTCGAAGATGTTCACCGGCGACGACCTCACGACGTTCGACCGCGTTCGCTCCGCCTTCGATCCCGACGGGCTCTGCAACCCCGACAAGCTGCTGCCCACGCCGCGGCTGTGTGGCGAGGTACCGGGCTTCCACCACACGCACCGCGTCGAGGCGGCCGGGCTCGGGGAGCGCCTGTAGTGGCCGACCTCGCGGGCATTCTCGGCGCCGACCGGCTGGCCGACGAGGACGGTACGCCGGTGCTCACGCCGCGCGATGAGGCCGAAGTGGCCGCGCTGCTCGCGGCCGCCACACGCGATGGCCTCTCGCTGCTGGTGCGCGGCGGCGGCACGAAGCTCGACTGGCGCCCGGCGCCCGAGCACTGCGACGCGATCCTCTCCACCGTCGCCCTGACCGGCATCGTCGATCACCAGCCCGGTGATATGACGCTCGTCGCGCGTGCCGGCACGCCGCTGGCCGCTGTCCAGACCACCGTCGCTGCCGACGAGCGGCACCGGCAGCGCCTGATGCTCGATCCGCTCGGCGGCGAAGCGGCCACGCTCGGTGGGATCCTCTCCACGCGCGCCGCCGGCCCGCGCCGCCACCGCTACGGCACGCCGCGCGACATCGTGATTGGCGCGCGCTTCGTGACCGGCGACGGCCTCGCCGCCAAGACCGGGGGCACGGTCGTGAAGAACGTCGCTGGCTACGACGTGGCCAAGCTGCTGATCGGTGCGCATGGCTCGCTGGCGGTGCTGACCGAGGTCGCGGTCAAGCTCCACCCCGTCCCCGATGTGGAGCGCACGCTGGTGCTGCGCTCGACAGATGCGGCCGAGGCCGCGCGCTTCGTCACCGCGCTGCGCACCGCACCCGTCACGCCGATCGTCGTCGACGTGCGCTGGCCGGAGGGCCTGGTGGCCGTCCGCATCGCCAGCACCGCAGCAGGTGCCGACGCCCAGATCGCGCTCCTGCACGAGCTCGCGCCCCTCGAGGAGCTCGACGCGGCGGTCGGCGATGCGCTGCTCGACGAGCACCTTGCCTTCCCCTTCAGCGGTTCCGGTGCCGTCCTCGGCGTGGCCGTGCGTCCGACCGAACTCGCGCCGCTGCTCGACGCCGTGGCGGCCGCCGGTGGGTCCCTCGTGGGCCGTGCCGCGCTCGTGGCCGGCGACGTCGTGCTGCCCGATGCCGACCCCGACCGCATCGCGCGCCTGGTCGCCGCGATCCATGCGCTCGG
>CAINDT010000388.1 GCA_903847495.1 uncultured Actinomycetes bacterium | reverse complement strand
GTGCCATGCGCCCATACCCGCCCCCGCGCCACGGCTCGTCCACCACGATGCGGGCGTCGACGAGCGCGTGGCCCACGCGCGGGCCGAGCGGGTCGGCGTCCAGCGCCTGCAGGCGTCCTTGCCCGACGACGCAGCCAAGCATCACCACGCTGGCGAGAAACGCAGGCGACCACCGCCGCACACGCCAGCCACCGAGGCAAGTGCCGGCGCACGCCACCAGCGCCACCGCCATGCCCCACGGCGCGAGAGCCAGCAGCGCCCCCGCGGCAAGCGTTGGCCCGAGCAGATCGGGCACGACCGCCCGCGGAAGGATCACGGCGCGACGAGGTCGCGCAGCGCGTCGAGCTTGGCCGGGCCGATCCCGGGCACCTGCTCGAGGTCATCGACCGTGCGAAAGCCGCCGTTCTGAGTTCGCCACTCGACGATGCGCTGTGCCGTGGCAGGCCCGACGCCGGGGAGGGCGTCAAGCGCGACGACGTCTGCGCTGTTGAGGTGCACGACGCCGCTCACCACAGGGCCCTCCCCCGTGGGCGCCGCGCCCGCGCCGGGCGCGAAGGCCTCGGGCACGACGATCTGCTGGCCGTCGATCAGGAGCGCCGCCAGATTGACCGTGACGGCGTCCGCCTTCGCCGTGACGCCTCCGGCCTTGGCGATCGCATCGACGATCCGCGTGCCCTCGGCCAGCTGGTAGACACCGGGGCGTCGCACCGCACCCGTCACGTGCACGATCAGCGGCTCCGCAGCAGCGGGCGCGACACCGCCGGCGCCGTCGGCCGCAGTCGTGGCTGCGGGGATCGGCGCCGGCGGGCGCGCTTCGCCCCCGCGACCACGGATGAACGTCACTGCCGCCGCCAGGAGGAGGATGGCGGCGAGCCCGAGGAGGAGCGTTCGGCGGTCGAGCGGAGGCATGCGGCAAGCCTGCCGCCCCACCCCGCACCGGCGAGCGCCGGATCCGCACCGAACGCGCGCAGATCCGCGCGAGCGCGCGCCGCTACTTGACGACGATGTTGACGAGCTTGTCCGGAACCACGATCTCCTTGACGAGTTCGCGTCCCTCGAGGTGCTCCGCGATCTTCGGCAGCGCCTTGACCGCGGCCAGGACCTCGTCCTTGGGCAGCCCGCAGCCGAGCTGCACGCGCTCGCGCAGCTTGCCGTTGATCTGCACCACGCACTCGAACGTGTCGGCCACGAGCAGCGCCGGGTCCGCGACGGGCCACGGCGTCTCCCACAGGCGGGAGCCACCGAGGGCTTCCCACAGCTCCTCCGCAATGTGCGGCGCGAACGGCTGCACGAGACATACCAGCGTGCCCGCGGCGTGGCGCAGCGCCTGCCCGCCGATCGGATCGCCAAGCAGCGCGTCGCGCTGCTTCTCGATGCCGTTGAGCAGTTCCATCGCAGCGGCGATCGCGGTGTTGAACTGGAGGCGACGGTCGATGTCCTCGGTGACGCGCTGGATCGAGTGGTGCGTGAGGCGCAGCAGCTCGAGCGCGCCGCCATCGGCACCGGTCGGCGGTGTCGGCAGCGGGTCGCCGGACGTCTCCGCGGCAATGCGATCGACTGCCTTCCAGAGCCGGTCGAGGAAGCGCGACGGACCGAGCACGCCGCTGTCGGACCACTCCTTGTCCTGCTCGGGCGGGCCCATGAACAGCACGTACATGCGCAGGGCGTCGGCGCCGTAGCGGTTGACGATCTCGTCCGGGGCGACGACGTTGCCCTTGGACTTGGACATCTTCGCGCCGTCTTTGTAGATCATCCCCTGCGTGAAGAGGTTCGCGAACGGCTCCTCGAACCCGAGGTAGCCTGCGTCGAACAGCACCTTCGTGAAGAAGCGGCTGTACAGCAGGTGCAGGATCGCGTGCTCGACGCCGCCGATGTACTGCCCGACGGGGAGCCACCAGTCGACGTCGCCCTTGGCGAAGGCCTCCATGTCGTCATGCGCGTTGACGTAGCGCAGGTAGTACCACGAGGAATCGACGAACGTGTCCATCGTGTCGGTCTCACGCTGAGCGGCTGCGCCGCAGGACGGGCACGGCACGGCGCGCCACTCCTCGGCGGCGGCGAGCGGTGAGCGCCCCTTCGGTGCGTAGTCCTCGATCTCCGGGAGGCGCACGGGCAGGTCGGCGTCGGGCACGGGCACGAGTCCGCACGACGGGCAGTCGATGATCGGGATCGGCGCGCCCCAGTAGCGCTGGCGCGAGACGAGCCAGTCGCGCAGGCGGTAGGCGGTCTTCTGCTCCCCGCGACCATCCTCGGCTAGCCAGGCGGGTACCGCATTCTTGGCCTCGGCCACGGTCATGCCGTCGAACCGCCCCGAGTTGACGAGCACGGCGTCGTCGCCGGCGCCGGTGAACGCCTGCGCCTGGACATCGACCTCGCCGTCGGTGGCGGCCACGACCTGGCGGATCGGCAGCCCGAACGCCAGCGCGAAGGCGTGGTCGCGTTCGTCGTGGGCGGGCACGGCCATGATCGCGCCGGTGCCGTACTCGACGAGCACATAGTCGGAGACCCAGATCGGGATCTCCTCGTTCGTGACGGGATTGAGCACGCGACGGCCGGTGTCAACACCCGTCTTGGGACGATCGTCGCGCATACGGTCGGCCACCGACTCGGCGCCGCGACGACGGATGTAGTCCAGCACCTCAACCTCGGCGTCGGTGCCGCGCACGAGGTCGCTGATCATCGGGTGCTCCGGCGCCAGCACGAAGAACGTGGCGCCGAACAGCGTGTCGGGGCGCGTCGTGAACACGGGAATCGCGTCGTCTCCGCCGACGACGGAGAATTGCACCTCAGCGCCGTGCGAGCGGCCGATCCAGTTGCGCTGCATGGTGAGGACGCGCTCGGGCCACTGCTCGAGCTTCTCCATGTCGTCGAGCAGTCGATCGGCGTAGTCGGTGATGCGGAAGAACCACTGCTCGAGATCACGCGCCTCGACCTCGGTGCCGCAGCGCTCGCAGTGACCATCGACCACCTGCTCGTTGGCGAGCACCGTCTGATCCTGCGGACACCACTTGACGGCGGCGCCGCGCTTGTAGGCGAGGCCGCGCTCGAACATGCGCAGGAAGATCCACTGCGTCCACTTGTAGTACTCGGGATCGGAGGTCGAGAGCTCGCGGCTCCAGTCGATCGACCAGCCCATGCGCAGCATCTGCTCGCGAATGCGCGCGATGTTGCGGGCCGTCACCTCAGCAGGCTTGCCGCCGGTCTTGATTGCGGCGTTCTCGGCGGGCAGGCCGAACGAGTCGTAGCCCATCGGATGCAGCACCTTGTGCCCGGTGCGACGGCGGAAGTGCGAGACGACGTCGCCCATCGTGTAGTTGGTGACGTGACCCATGTGCAGATCACCGGACGGATACGGCAGCATCTCCAACACGTACGCGCGCGGCGAGTCGTCGGTCGCCGGATCGGTCGGATTGGACGTCTCGAACGCCTTCTCGTCGGCCCACACCTGCTGCCAACGCGCCTCGACGGCCTGGGGGTCGTATCGCTCCACGTCGGCAGGATACGGAGTCCGCCCGCCGCCCCGCCGCGGTCAACGTGGATCCGCGCCAAAAATGTGCACGAAATC
>CAINDT010000387.1 GCA_903847495.1 uncultured Actinomycetes bacterium | reverse complement strand
GCTGCGCGCCGATTGGGTGGCGCCAGGTGCCGCGATTATCGCCCTTGGTGCCGATCGTCAGGGGCGACGCGAGCTCGACTATCGCATCCTCGCCGAGGCCGCCTTTGTCACCTGCGATGCTCCGGCGATTGCGCGCGTGATTGCCGACGATCTACGCGACTGCGTCCTCGAGGGCCATCTCGAGTGGCAGGAGGTCACGCCAATTCGCGACGTGCTGGTGCCCGTGGTCGACGCGCGCGTGACGGACGACGATCTCGTGGTGGCAAAACTGATCGACCCGACGCCTGTCTTGCTCGCACTTGCGCGAGCGGCACTGCGCTGCTGACCTAGTTGTCGAGCAGGCGGCGCAGTTCCGCGATGATGTCGGCGCCAACGGCCTCCGTCACCTCGGGGTGGTCGAGCACGCGATCGTGCGAGCCCTCATCTTGGCGCTCAACGACGTAGGAGTCTTCCATTACCTCGTGCAGCGGCCGGCCGGTGCCTACCTCGCGCAGGACGTGTTGCACGACCTCTTCGTCACGATGCTGTGGGCTGGGCGGGATGATGTCTTGTTCACTCATGCCCCGAAGCCTAGCCCGAGGCGTCCGTGTGCGCTGCGCGACCGAAAGTCAGCATTGGTAGGCTCGTTGAGATTCGACCGCTGGAGCACCGATGAACGTCCGCGTTGGCCATAGTCCCGACCCCGATGACGCCTTCATGGTGTGGGCGATCGCGGAGCGTGCGCTCGACCTGCGCGGGTTCGAGATCGAGCTTGTGCCTGCAGATATTCAGACGCTCAACGTGTGGGCAGGCGAGGGCCGCCTCGAGGCGACCGCCATGTCCGTCGGCGCCTACCCTGGCGTGCAGGACACGTATCGCCTGCTCGGCCACGGCGCTTCGCTCGGCGAGGGCTATGGCCCGGTCGTCATCGCCAAGACCGACCTTACCCCTGCCGACCTCGCCGGCCAGCGCGTCGCCGTGCCTGGTCAACAGACCACCGCGTTTCTCACTGCCCGCTTGGCGCTTCCGGCCTTTGAGCCGGTGCAGCTCGACTTCGAGGCGATCATGGAAGCCGTCGCCTCGGGCGATGTCGCCGCGGGTGTCGTGATCCACGAGGGCCAGCTGACGTGGGAGCAAGAGGGCTTCAAGCGCGTGCTCGACCTCGGCGCGTGGTGGGAGGGCGACACCGGCCTACCACTGCCGCTCGGCGCCGTCGCGATGCGTCGCGACGTGCCAGAGGATCGCGCGCTCGACCTCTCTGCCGTCCTCAAGGAGGCCGTGGCCGTGGGCCTCGAGCACCGCGAGGAGGCCCTCGCCTACGCGATCGAGTACGGCCGCGGCATCGCGCCCGAGCTCAACGACCGCTTCGTCGCGATGTACGTCAACGACCTCACGCTCGACTATGGCGCGCAGGGCCGCAAGGCCGTCGCCGCGCTGCTCGAGCGTGGTGCGGAGGCCGGCCTGCTGCCGAGTCCAGTGCAGCTCGATTTCCTCGACTGATCAGCGTGGGAGGATGGCGCGTACGTGCGCGCCGCCGGTCGGCACCGCCGTGATTGTCCACTGGCCGGTGGAGGCTTCGGTCAGCACTGCGCTGCCGAGGCCAGGGGTGCCCTCGCCCGGGCCGCTGCCGTTGTCGGTGATCTCCACCAGAACGCCGTTGGCCTCCATCGCGATGCGCACGCGCGCTTCGGACGCGGCGCCGTGGATCGAGGCATTCGCCAGGCACTCCTGGACGACGTTGCCGACGTGCTCCAGCACGCGCGGTTCGATCAGGTCAGCCGACAGGACCCAATCGATCGCGAGCATGCCCTGCCAGGTCTCGTCGATCGCACTGCGCAAGGCGGGCAGGTCGGCCGCGCCCGGGGATGGCTGGTGCTCGCCGATCTGGCGTGCCGCGACGCGGGCTTCGGCGATCGCGCGCTCGAGCGCTACGTCATCGCCGCGGGCGGCGGCCTCCTGGATGGCGTAGGCCGAGGCGACGAGCCCGGCCTGCACGGTGCCGTGGAGGTACAGCGCGAGATCGCGTTGCATCTGCTCGGTCGCCGCCTCGAGGGAGAGCCGTTGGATTTCGGCCTCCTCTGCACGGGAGCGCAGTTCGCGAAGGCGCTCGTCTTGTGAGCGCAGACCGGCCT
>CAINDT010000386.1 GCA_903847495.1 uncultured Actinomycetes bacterium | reverse complement strand
GTCGCGGCCGCAGCGATGGTTGGCCTCGGCGTTGGCCTCGTGCCGCTCGTGTCGGTCGATCACCAGATCGCATCCGGCCAACTCGTTCGTCTCGCTGTCGATCCGCCACCGCCGTCGCGCGACTGGTACGCCCTCCTGCCCACGCGACGACCGAGTGCTGCCGCACGCGTGCTGGCGGATTTCCTCAGCGCACGCTGAGGGTATCTGGGCGTTCAGTCGTCGCGCAGGAAGGCGATGATCCGGGTGGCCACATGGTCGGGAGCCTCGCAGTGCAGCCAGTGACCTACCCCGGCGATCTCCTCGAGTTCCAGGCCGGCGGGGAAACGATCCTCGAAGCCCCGGAAGCACGCAGGGCGGATGCAGCCGTCGTCTGCGCCATGAAGCATGAGCGTCGGCACCAGCACGTCGCCCGTGGATGTCGCCGCCTCGAAGTCGTCGCGGTACCAGCCGTGCACGGCCTCGCCGACTCCGGGTGCGGCCAACACCTGCTTGACGGCGGGCCACTCTGCCCGTCGTAATCCCGGCGACCATTCCTCATGAATCTGGTCGAGCCAGACCGGATCGGCGGCCAACTGCGCGGCGCCGCCGGAGTACGCGAGAATCCACGCGTAGGCGGCGGTCTTCTGCTCCTGCAGATCGCGCCGACGCGCAGCGAAGCCGGCGGGATGCGGGATCGCGAGCGACACCACGCGGCTGATGCGGTCGGCGTGGTCGGCGCCGAGGTCGAGCGCGACGCACCCGCCCCAGTCGTGTCCGACAACCGGCACCCGCTCAAGCCCGTAGGCATCGAGGACAGCGACCATGTCGTCGGCGACGCGGGCCGAGTGGTAGTCGTCCACCGGGCCCGAGGGGAGATACCCGGGCAGGGCAGGGAGGAGGCAGCGGAACCCCGCTGCGGTCAGACGCTCGACGAGCGGTGTCAGGCCAACGGGCGTGTCGGGGAAGCCGTGCAGCACCAGCACCGGATCGCCCTCACCCACCTCCCAGACCGCAATGTCGTTGCGTGCCCGCACGAGGCGGGGCTCGTCGGCGAAGCCTGCCATCAGACGGCCGAGTAGCCGCCGTCGACCGGGAGGATCGCCCCGGTCAACCATCGCGCGTCGTCGCTGGCAAGGAAGAAGGCCGCTCCGGCGATGTCCTCGACTTCGCCGAGGCGGGCCATCGGCGTCCGCGCTTCGAGGGAGGCGAGCCGCTCTGGCGCGTCCCACATGTCGCGGGTCATCGCCGTCCGCACCCAGCCAGGCGCGATTGCGTTGACCGTGATCATGTCGGGGGCGAGCTCGATCGCCAGCGTGCGGGTGAGTTGGACGACGGCGCCCTTGCTCATGTTGTAGTGAAGGCCGGTCTGCACGCCCGTAATGCCCGCGATCGAGGCCAGCGTGATGATGCTGCCGCCGCGACCCTGCACGACCATCGCGCGGGAGGCCTCGCGGCACGTCCACCACATGCCGTCGACGTTGACCGCCTGCACGCGCTTGTAGTCCTCCCAGGGCTCGTCCCTCAACGGGTGGGCCTTCGGCGAGATGCCGGCGTTGGCCACGCAGATGTCGAGGCCACCGAAGTCCGCGCGCGCAAGCTCGATCGCCGCGATCACCTGGTCGCCGTCGGTGACGTCGCACTGCGCGAACAGCGCCTGACCGCCACGCTCGCCGATCAACTCATGGGTCGGGGTGGACTCCTCCCAGCTGCCCACCACGGCCTCGGGTGTGATGTCCGCGCACACCACGCTCGCGCCCTCGGCCGCGTAGCGCAGCGCGATGGCACGACCGTTGCCGCTGGCGGCACCGGTGATCAGAGCAACCTTGCCCTGTAGTCGTTGATCGCTCATGTCAGTCTCCCTCTGCTCGTGTCTCGGCGGCGAGCACCGCGTCGCGGCCGCCATCGAGGCGGATCGTGGTGCCGTTGAG
>CAINDT010000385.1 GCA_903847495.1 uncultured Actinomycetes bacterium | reverse complement strand
CGTAAGGTTCGGCGAGGGGCGCACGACAGCACGTCGTACGCCCCTCGCCCGAGCCTGACGCATGCCACGACGCTTCATCCACGCCGCCGATCTGCACCTCGACAGCCCCTTCGCGGGCGTCGGGACGCTGCGGGAGGGCTTGGCAGACGTGATGCGCGACGCATCGCTCGACGCGTGGGACGCGCTGATCACGTGCTGCCTCGAGGAGGACGCGGAGTTCCTCGTGCTCAGCGGCGACCTGTTCGATCGCGCCGACGGCACGCCACGCGGACGCTCGCGTGTACGCCGCGGCATCGAGCGCCTGCAGGAGCGCGGCATCCGCGTCTTCGTGGTGCACGGGAATCACGATCCGCTCAGCGGCCGCTCGCCGCTGGCGGGGATCGAGGGCGTGCACGTGTTCCGCAAGGACGTCCCAACCAGCGAGACGATCGACTTCCCGGCCGGGCCGGTGACGGTGCACGGCGTGTCGTTCGGCAAGCGCGAGGTGACCGAGAACCTGGCGCTCAAGTTCTCCCCCGGCGATGCGCCGGGCCTGCACGTCGGCGTCCTGCATTGCTCGCTCGGTGAGCGCGAGGGGCACGGCACGTACGCGCCCTGCACCGTCGCCGACCTCCTGGCGGCGCGCATGGACTACTGGGCACTCGGCCACATCCATGCGTACACCGAGGAGCACGCCGAGCCACCGATCATCTACGCCGGCACACTGCAGGGCCGGTCGCCGAAGTCCGGTGAGCGCGGGCCGCACGGTGCCGTCGTCGTCGAGTTCGAGGGCGATCGCGTGCTCGACCATCGCCGCGTCGAGCTCGACCGCGTGCGCTTCGAGGCCGTCGACATCGCGATCGATAACCTCGCAGACGAGGCCGACCTCGAGCGCGCGCTGCGTCGTGCAGCGGCCGACGTCGTGGCCCGCGCCGATGGTCGCCTCGTGCTGCTGCGCGCCACGCTCACGGGACGAGGACCGCTGCACGAGCTGCTGATCCGCGACGAGTACCTGACGGGCCTGCGCAGCGCCCTTGACGATCAGGAGGCCGACGATCTGGTGTGGGAGCGCATCGCGTCGACCGCAGGTCCTGCCGTCGATCTCGACGAACTGCGCCAGTCGAACGCCTTTGCCGCGGAGGTCCTTGCCGCGTTCGATGCGCTCGCCGCCGATCCCGTGGCGTTGCAGGCGCTGCTCGACGACCTCGGCAAGTCGTTCACCGATACGGCACTCGCCGGCCTGCCCGCCGAGGATCTCGCGGGCCGCCTCGCCGCGGCGCGCGAGCTGGCCCTCGGCCTGATGCTCGAGCAGGACGGGGCGGCATGAGGATCGCGCGCATCGAGGCGATCGCCTACGGCGCGATCGGGGGTCGCATCGTCGAGCCCGAACCTGGCCTCACCGTCATTCACGGTCCGAACGAGTCGGGCAAGAGCTCGACCATGCAGTTGATCCGCGGCGTGCTGTTCGGCTTCCCCGCCCTGCGCGGGGAAGGGCCACGCCGCGAGCCCAAGGGCGGCGGGCAGCGCTCCGGCCGCGTCGACATTGTCGCCGACGACGGTCGGCGCTTCCGCGTCGAGCGCACCCACGGTTCTGGCGTCGTGGTGACCGACGACCAGGGCGAGCCGGTCGGCGATGCCGCTCTGATGCGGGCGCTCGGCATCACCAGCGCCGACCTCTTTGATCGTGTCCAGACGTTCGACTCGCGCGATCTCGCCTCCATGGGACTGCTCGACGATCCGTCGGTGCGCGCCGGTGTGCTCGCGTCTGCCGTGCTCGGCGGTGGTGCGGGTGCCGAGCCGGTGCTGACGGCGCTGCAGAAGCGCGCCGAGGCGCTCTACAAGAAGCAGGGCGAGAACCAGCCCTACGCCCATGCGCTGAAGGCCGCGACGGCTGCGCGCCGCGCGCTGCGGGAAGCCGAGAAGGATGCGGGTGCGGCCAGCCGCTCCGCCGACACGCTGGCCGAGGCCGAGGCGCGGGTGGTCCTCGCCAACGAGCAGCTCGTTACCGCGACGCAGGAGCTCCAACGCCTCGACCGCCTCGTGCAATTGCGTGCCGCGCTCGGCGAGGTCGCCGCCATCGACGAACAGCGCCCCGTGGAGAGCGGTGTCGAGGAGCCATCCGTCGAGCGCGTCAGCGCGTTCCGCGATCTGCACACCGAGCTGCCGGTCGCTATCGACACGCGGCGTCGTGCCGCGCAGCACGCGGCCGACGCCGCGACCGAGCGCAGCCGCGCGTTGAGCGCGCGCGAGCGCGTCGGCCTCGCGGCGACGGCGCCTGTGCCGTTGCTCGCGGACGAGTCGGGCCTGCGTGCCGCCGCCGAGGCGGTGCGCGAGGCCGAGCGCGAGGCGACGCGCCTCGGCGACATCGCCCGCAGCACTGCCACCCAGACACCTATTCCGGCCGCGCCGGTCGCACCCGCACCGCGGCGTGGACTCGGCTCGGCGCTGATTGGCATCAGCCTCGCTGTTATCGCCATCGGCTGGTTCGCCGACATCACCGCCACGATCATCGGCGGCATCCTCGGCGTCGTCATCGGTGCCGCGCTCCTCGGCGGACTCGGGGCGGGACGGGGCGCAGCGGAACCCCATCCGCAGGCGACCGTCGCCGTGCCACAGCAGGCGGCCGAGCAGGCGGCCGCCGCGGCCGCGCAGGCACGCGGCGCCTGGCGCTCCGCGCTTGCGACCTACGGCATCAACGCCGAGCTCCGCGTCGATCAGCTCGACGAACTGCTGGCTGCGTTCGCCGCGATCCGCGCGGCCGACGAGGCCGCCGCCCGCGCAACCGACCGGGCCGAGATCGATGCCACGAGCGCTGATGCGATCGCCGCACGTGCTGCGGTCGCGCTCGGCGAGGGTGCGCCGTCCGATCTCGAGCAGGTGCGCACGATGATCGATCGTGCGCTGCACGATTTCGAGGCGCAGCGCGAGGCCGCCGCCGCGCATCGCACCGAACTGCAGGCCTGGCAGCATCGTCGCGAGCTCGCCCAGAAGCAGGTCGACGATCTCTCGCGGAGCGACGCGGCGCTGATCGCCGCCGCCGAGGCGCTCGATCTCGACCAGGCGGAGGCGCAGCACGATGTCCTCGAGGGGCAGGTCGTCGCCGCACGTGACGAGCACACCGAGGCGATCGCGGCACTCGGCGGGACGCGCGCGCTGATCGAGAACGCGGAGGACTCCGCCGACCTCGCCCTGCTCGCCCAGAGCGCCGCCGACGCCGAAGCGGACCTCCGGTCCGTCGCCGACGAGTGGCTCACGCTGCAGCTAGCCCACACCGTCGTGGAGCGGGCACGCGACCGCTTCGTCGAGGAGCACCAGCCCGGTGTCTTCGAGCGCGCCGCCACGCAGATCGAGACCGCGACGCACGGCTCCTGGGTGTCGGTGCGCATGCCCGACGGCGAGAAGGCCGGCGCACGCTCCGAGATCATCGG
>CAINDT010000384.1 GCA_903847495.1 uncultured Actinomycetes bacterium | reverse complement strand
TCCACCGCGATCCCAGACGGCTGGTCGCCAACAGTGATATGCACGGGGGAGTCACCGGGCGCGATCTTCGTCACGGTGTCATTTTCCCAGTTGGAGGTGTACACGGTGCCACCCGAATCGATCGTGAGTGACTCCGGACTGTTAGGTGCGGTGCTGCCAAAGATCGTTAGGTCGCCGGCGGGCGTGATCTTCGACACATCCTTCGAGGAGTAGTTGGCGGTGTAGACGTTGCCAGCCGAATCCACCACAATCCCCCGCGGGCCCTCACCGCTGCCGGCAGTCGGTCTGGTGGAACGAGTCCACAACCTCGTCCCCGTGGACGAGAATTTCGACACGCTATTTGAGTCGTAGTTGGAGGTGTACACGTTGCCGGCCGCATCCACCGCAATCCCCCATGGCTGATTGGGCAGATATCCGGCGAAGTTGGTTGACGCAGCCAACGCCGGAGCCGCCCCGGTCAGCATCAGGACGAAGGCGATCAGGATCGAGCGGACGGCGAACTTCGACGAATGCATACTGGCACGGTGTCGCTGAACGATCATCGCGTCAAGACCCTTCGCGCACCGAGCGGGGCTAGCCCCGGCGATGGCGCGGAAACCGTGCAGTTGACCACGGCGGCACGGGCCTCTCGATGCGTCCGCGCGGTGACGGCACGCGCTGCGCAGCCGAGCGGTGCGATACCAGCCTGGCGGGTATAGTCCCCGGTCGTGCAGTACACGCGCAGACAGGTGCTGGCCGGCGGGGCCCTGGCCGCCGCGGGGCTGGCGGTCGGCGCCACGGGCGGCTGGATCGCGGGTTCGGCGCGCGATGAATCCGAGCGTCCGCTCGACGTCGATGTCGCGGTGATCGGCGGGGGCGTCGCGGGCACGTACTGCGCCTGGCGCTTGGCGACTTCGGGCCCAGCGGCCCCCTCTGTCGCGCTGTTCGAGGCGAGCGGGCGCATCGGCGGACGACTCTGGTCACAAGCCGTGCCACCGGTGACGAATCAGGTCGCCGAACTCGGCGGCATGCGCATCCCCTCCGACCACACGGCGCTCCTCGCGCTGGTCGGGCACCTCGGGCTGACGACCATGCCGCTCACGCTCTCGTCGCCCAACACGCTCGTGCAGCTGCGGGGCAGGCGCATCCGCCGCGGCGACGTGCGGGCGGCGGGCCAGTTCCCGTACGACCTGCCCGCGCGGATCGCGCGTCTGTCACCCGACGAGATCATCGCGCTGGTCCAGCAGGAGGTCGGCATCCGCGGCACGGTGCGGAGCGAGGGATTCGAGACCGGACCATGGCTGGCCGACCTGAGCTACCGCGGCGTCCCGCTTTCGCAGCTGCGGGCGACGGAACTGCTGCAGGCCATCCTCGGTCGGGAGGGCGCCGAATTCATCAGCGCGTGGATCGGCTACGAGCTACCGAACGTCGCGGCGAGCACCTGGATCGGACTGCTCAGTACGCACGCCGGCCCCGTCTTCCTCGCGGTCGCAGGCGGCTACCAGCAGGTGCCGCTGACGATGGCGGACCGCGCGCTCCAGGCGGGCGCGTCCGTCTCGACGAACTCGACGCTGGTGGCGATCCGGGACGCGCGAAGCACCGGCGTGACGCTTCGCCTCACGGACTCGACCAACGGAGCACCCGCGACGGTGCGAGCGAAGTCGGTGATCCTCGGATTGCCAACGTCCGCCCTGCGACGACTCACGCGCACCAGCCCTGTCCTGAGCAGGTCCGATGCCCTGACGCGTGGCCTTGACCACGTCATCGAAACCGAGGCGACCAAGGCGTATCTGGCGTACGAGACGCCGTGGTGGGAGGCGCTCGACCTCGATCCTGGACGATCGGTAAGCGACGGCCCGCTCAAGCAGACGATCTATCTGCCGCCGGACGACGCAGGACGCGCCCTCCTGCTCGCCAGCTACGCGTTC
>CAINDT010000383.1 GCA_903847495.1 uncultured Actinomycetes bacterium | reverse complement strand
CCGGCGATCACCACCATGCCGGCTCCGAGTCCCGAGGCGTCTGCCCCTCCGTTGGTTCCCGATCCGGTGATGCTGAACTCCGGTTTCCTGTTCGCAGTCGGTTGCCCGACCGAACGGAAACCTAGCAGGGGGTGCGCGGGACCGGCATGACGTCGGCTCGTCAGGTGCGGGCGAAGGGGCGCGGCAGCGGCGCCTCGTCGGGTGCGGCCGCCTTGCGCAGGAGGCCGACCTTGCGCAGATGCCCATACTTGAGGAGCTCGAGCGCGACGACGACGTAGTACGTCACCGCCAGCGCAAGCAGGCCGAACAGCGTCAGCCCGATCGTCGGCCACAAGTTCCAGGTGCCGTCGGTGCGGTACGGAAAGAGCCGGATCGCGAGCGCGAACGCGGCGAGCACGCCCGACCACGCATAGAGCAGCCCCACCGCCTGCCGCTGCGTGAAGCCCACGCGCAAGAGTCGATGGTGGAAGTGGTTCTTGTCGGCGCTGGCGATCGACTGCCCCGCCTTGAGACGCTTGAGGATCACGAACGACGTGTCGAGGATCGGCACGAGCAGCACGACGAGCGGGAACACGAGCGCGAGGGCGGCGGCGGTCTTCATCACACCCTGAACCGAGACGCAGGCCAGCAGGAAGCCGAGCACCAGCGCGCCCGAGTCACCCATGAACACCTTCGCCGGGTTGAAGTTCCACGGCAGGAACCCGAGGCACGCACCGGCGATCGCGGCGGCCATCACCCCCGCCGAGATACGGCCGAGCGACAGCGCGAGGATCGCGAACGTGATCGCGCTGATCGCGCAGACGCCGGCCGCGAGGCCGTCCATGCCGTCGGCGAGGTTGACGACGTTGGCGACCGCGACGATGAAGATGATCGTCAGCGGGTAGGCGAGCACGCCGAACGACACGGTGCTCGGCGTGATGAACGGGATCGTGACGGAGTCGATCGTCATGCCGTGCGCGACGGGGATGGCAGCGCACGCGATCTGGCCGAGCAGCTTCGGCAGCGGCGGGATGCCGAAGCGATCGTCGAGGGCGCCGAGCAGGCAAATCAGCGCCGCGCCGAGCAAGATGAACTCGTACCGCGCATCCACCTCGAGGTTCGGCAGGACAGCCGCGAGGATGCCGAGGAACATCGCGACGCCGCCGAGCAGCGGGATCGGACGGTCGTGGATGCGGCGGCCGCCCGGCTTGTCCACCACGCCGAGCCGCCACGCGAGGCGCATCATCACGGGCGTCAACGCGAACGCGACGATGCCCGCGAGCAGCAGCGCGTAGATCGCCGACGGCGCAAGGACGAGCCGGGAGAAGGCGTCGGGCACCACGGACTCAGGGTACCCGTGCGGCGGGACGCGTCGGGTGTCGGCGGGGAGGCGATGCCCCCGAGCCGACACCCGTCATGCGTTCAGCCCGCGTGGATCGCGCTGAAGCCGCGCATGCCCGCGTAGAGCGGACGGGTGGCGAGGATCGAGTCGATCTCGCTGCGCAGCACGTCGAGATCGGCGCTCTCGCTGACCGCCGAGCCGATGATGCGGCCGACGTTCGCGAAGTCGGCCTCGTCGAGACCGCGCATGGTGGCAGCCGGCGTGCCGATGCGGATGCCGCTCGTCTCCATCGCGGGGCGCGGATCGAACGGGATCGAATTGCGGTTGACCGTGATGTGGATCGAGTGCAGGCGATCCTCGAGCTCCTTGCCGGAGAACGCAGCCTCCTGCAGGTCGAGCAGTACGAGGTGCGTGTCGGTGCCACCGGACACGAGCTTGTTGCCCGTGCCGAGCAGGCCGTCGGCCAGCGCCTGGGCGTTGAGGCAGATCTGCTTCTGGTACTGCTTGAACGCCGGCGTGGCGGCGATGCCGAAGGCGACGGCCTTGCCGGCCACGCCGTGGCAGAGCGGTCCGCCCTGGAGGCCCGGGAAGAGACCGGAGTCGATCTTCTTCTGCCACTCCTCCGTGCAGAGGATGAAGCCCGAGCGGGGTCCGGCCAGCGACTTGTGCACGGTGGAGGTGACGACGTCGGCGTACGGCACCGGGCTCGGATGCTCGCCCGCGGCGACGAGGCCCGAGATGTGCGCCATGTCGACCATGAAGCGCGCGCCGACCTCGTCGGCGATCTCGCGGAACGCCGCGAAGTCGAGCGTGCGGGGATACGCGCTGGCGCCCGTCACGATCAGCGTCGGCTTGTGCTCATGGGCGGCCTTGCGGACGTCCTCCATGTCGATCGTGCCGGTCTCGGGCGAGACGCCGTAGTGCACGAAGTTGTAGTACTTGCTCGACGAGTTGACCGGGTGGCCGTGCGTGAGGTGGCCGCCGTGGTCGAGGCGCAGCGCGAGCACCGTGTCGCCGGGCGACAGCAACGCGAGGTAGGCGGCCATGTTGGCCTGCGCACCGGCGTGCGGCTGGACGTTGGCGTGCGCGGCGCCGTACAGGCTCTTGGCGCGCTCGATGGCCAGCGTCTCGATCTCGTCGACGACGTCGCAGCCGCCGTAGTAGCGCTTGCCCGGATACCCCTCGGCGTACTTGTTGGTGGCGACGCTGCCGACCGCCTCCATCACCGACGGCCACGTGAAGTTCTCCGACGCGATCAGCTCGAGCTCGTCGCGCTGGCGGTCCAGCTCGCGGTCGAGGAGGGCCGCAATCGCGGGATCGACTGCTTCGAGTCCAGCGGTGCGGAGAGTGTCGAGGG
>CAINDT010000382.1 GCA_903847495.1 uncultured Actinomycetes bacterium | reverse complement strand
GCGCCGACTTCGAGCGGCCATGCGATCGAGGTGCGCCTCTATGCCGAGGACCCACTCACCTTCCTGCCGCGTGTCGGCCGGCTGCGCGAGCTCGACCTCCCCGAGGGCATCCGCATCGACCTCGGCATCGCGGCGGGCGACCAGGTGCCAACGGGCTACGACCCGATGATCGCCAAGCTGATCGCGCATGGTGAGACGCGCGACGAGGCGCTCACCCGCCTCACCGTCGCGCTCGATGCCACCCGCGTGGCGGGCGTGATCACCAACCTGCCGTTCCTGCGCTGGCTCGTGCGCCAACCCGACGTCATCGCCGGCACGGCCACCACCGCCTTCCTCGAAGACCATCCGCCGCTCACCACGCGGCGCGCTCCGAGCGGCGCCTTCGCGGGCGCCTGGCGCCTCGGCAC
The DNA here is from genome assembly GCA_903847495.1 of uncultured Actinomycetes bacterium. Lineage (GTDB taxonomy): Bacteria > Actinomycetota > Thermoleophilia > Gaiellales > F1-60-MAGs149 > F1-60-MAGs149. Next base: position 1,301 of record CAINDT010000382.1, on the reverse strand, counting down.
CAGCTCGACCGCGCGCTTCCCCGTGCCGCAGTCACCCGACTGGACGGCCGTAGCCGGCAGCGGTGACGGTCGCCTGATCGCACCGATGCCCGGCGTCGTCCTCTCCCTCGCCGTCAGCGCGGGCCAGCAGGTCGTCGAGGGCGAGCTGATCGCCGTGCTCGAGGCGATGAAGATGGAGCACCGCCTCGAGGCGCCGTTCGCCGGCACCGTCGCCGAGCTCGGCATCAGCGAGGGCGCCTTCATCGACGCCGGCGCCCTGATCGCCGCAATCGACCCCGCCTGAGCCAATCTGGATCCGGATCCAGATTGGTCCGTTTCGTGCCAATTTGGATCCGGATCCAAATTGGTCGAAAACGTGCACGTTTTTGGCGGGTGCCGCCGCCGCGCGCCTAGAGCCCGAGGCTGCGGGCGATCACGAGGCGCTGCACCTCGTTGGTGCCCTCACCGATCTCGAGCACCTTCTGGTCGCGGTAGATGCGCGAGATCGGATACTCGTCCATGTAGCCGTAGCCGCCGTGGATCTGCACGGCTTCGTTGACCGCCCGGTTTGACGCCTCGCCGGTGTAGAGCTTGGCGATGGCGGCCTCCTGCGCGTACGGGCGGCCCTGGTCCTTCAGCCACGCGGCGCGGTAGACGAGTGCGCGCGCCGCGGCGAGCTCGACGGCCATGTCGGCGAGCTTGAACTGAATCGCCTGGAACTTCGCGATCGGTCGGCCGAACTGGTTACGCGACTGCGCGTACGCGAGCGAGAGGTCGTAGGCGGCCTGCATCGTGCCGAGGCCCATCGCGGCAATCGAGATGCGACCGCCGTCGAGGATCTGCAGGAACTGCTTGAAGCCCATGCCGCGCGGCCCGAGCAGATTCTCCTCCGGGACGAGCACGTCGGCGAACGTCAGCTCGCGCGTGTCGGAGGCATGCCAGCCGATCTTGTGCAGCGGTGCGCTCTGCGTGTAGCCCGGCGTGCCGTTGGGCACGATGATCGTCGAGATCTCGTCTTCCCCGGTACGCGTCGTGATCGTCACCAACTTGGTGATGTCGGTGCCCGAGTTGGTGATGAACATCTTGGAGCCGTTGATGCGCCACTGGCCATTCTCGAGCTCGGCGTGCGTACGCGGGTTGCCCGCGTCGGAGCCAGCCTCAGGCTCGGTGAGACCGAAGGCCGCGAGGCGCTGGCCCGAGACGAGCTCGGGCAGCCACTGCTCCTTCTGGGCATCAGTGCCGAACAGGTAGATCGGCATCGTGCCGAGCGAGGTGTGCGCCGCGACCGTCACGCCGACAGAGGCGTCGATGCGCGTGAGTTC
>CAINDT010000381.1 GCA_903847495.1 uncultured Actinomycetes bacterium | reverse complement strand
TCACGCTGGCGAATGACAACCGCATCTACTACGAGCTGACCGGCCCCGAGGACGGTCCGATCGTGATGCAGTTCGGCGGCTCGCTGTTCGGCCGCCACAACTTCGGCTTCGTCAACGACGGCTTCCGCGAGCGCGGCTTCCGCCTCCTCTCGTTCGACGCCACGGGCTACGGCCGCTCCGACTGTCCCAACACGGAGCACTCCGTCGAGAACTGGGCCGATGAGGGAGCGCTGCTGCTCGACGCGCTGGGCTTCGACCGCGTCTTCGTCCACGGCACCTCGATGGGCGGCATGGTCACGATCGCGTTCGTCGGCAAGTACCCCGAGCGCACGATCGCGGCCTGCGCCGACTGCGGCATGGCGCGCTGCGACCTCTACCGCAAGGTCTACTTCGGCACCTGGCGCAAGATGGCGGAGGCGATGCCGCTGGACGACTTCTGCGACCTCGTCACGATCCAGGCTGTCGGTGACCAGTTCCTGGCCGACAATCCGGGCACGTTCGATCTCGTGCGCCACGTGATCCGTCTCAACCCGCCGTACACGATCCGCTGGGCCTGCCTCGCCATGGAGAACATGGACAACGAGCACATCGCCCGCCAGATCAAGCGTCCGATCCTCTTCACGAACGGCTCGCGCGACACCATGACCCCGCCTCGCCTCGCGACCGGCGGCTTCAGCGCCCATGACATCGCCGACGCGATCGGCGACTGGGCGACGGTCCACGAGTTCACCGAGATCGGCCACGCCGGTCTGCTCGAGTGCCCCGCGGAGGCCACTGAGCTCGTCACCTCGTTCTTCAAGCAGCACGCGGACGCCTAGGAGGCTCTGACCATGCATTTCGGTATCACCGTCCTCCCGGACCCGCCGTACACGGACCTTGTCCGCCTCTTCAAGCAGGCGGAGGACAACGGCTTCGAGATCGGCTGGACCTACGACTCGCACGTCCTCTGGCAGGACCCGTACCCGCTGCTGACGGCCGCGGCTCTTGGCACGGAGCGCATCAAGCTCGGCATGTGCGTGACGAACCCGGGCACGCGCGAGCCCACCGTGACCGCGTCGGCGCACGCGACGCTGAACGACATCTCGAAGGGCCGCGTGGTGTTCGGCATCGGCCGCGGTGACTCCGCGCGCCGCTACATCGGCCTGCAGCCCGTCAAGGTCGCCGAGTACGAGGCCGCGACGGCGATGATGAAGGACCTGATGAACGGTCGCAAGACCGAGTGGAACGGCAAGGAGCTCCAGCTCGCCTGGGCGGAGGACCTCCCGGAGATCCCGTTCTACCTCGCCGGCTACGGCCCGAAGGCGCTCGCCGTCGCGGGACGCCATGCCGAGGGCGTGATCATCCAGCTGGCCGATCCGGAGATTATCCAGTGGATCATGGGCCTCGCCCGCGACGCTGCCGAGAAGGCCGGCCGCGACCCCGATGCGCTCGAGCCGATCGTCTGCGCCCCCGCGGTGCTGATGGATGACATGGCCGCTGCGCGCGACGCTTCTCGCTGGTTCCCGGCGATGGTCTCGAACCACGTCTTCGACCTGCTGCAGCGCTACGACAAGGCCGAACTGCCCGAGGCGCTGACGTCCTACATGGAACGTCGCGAGTTCTACAACTACGACGATCACTCCCGCGAGGGTGCCGCGCACGGCGAGTTCGTCGATGACGAGACCGCGGATCGCTTCAGCGTCCTCGGTACCGTCGAGCAGCACGTCGCCAAGCTCAAGGAGCTCGAGGCGATCGGCGTGAAGCACTACAACATCTATCTGATGGCCGGCGATCGCGAGCGCACGATCGACGTGTACGGCAAGGAGATCATCCCGCAGTTTGCGGGGTAGGCAGAGCATGCCCCGCAAACTGCGGGATGGTCACCGCAGACGACGCGAGGGCCTCGAGGTGGCTCGGTCGG
>CAINDT010000380.1 GCA_903847495.1 uncultured Actinomycetes bacterium | reverse complement strand
CCAGACGACGGCGTTCCCCACCGCCAACGCAGCGACGCAGCCCACGAGCATGTCAACGGGGAAGTTCCACGGAGAAATGAGGCCAACCACGCCGATGGGCTCATAGACGGTCATCACCCGTCGGGTCGTATGCGCGGCGTCGTACGGGGGAGGCGCGGACCCGCCGAAACGTCGGGCATCCTCCACGGCAGCCTTGCTCACACCTACCGTCAGGGGTCCCATCTCATAACGGGACTCGTGGATCGTCTTGCCCATTTCGCGCGAGACCCACACGGAAAGCTCCTCGACATGCGGCGCAATCGCGTCGACCGCGCGAATCAAGATGTCGGCGCGCTCTGCCATCGGACGCCTGGCCCAATCCCGCTGGGCGCGCTCGGCGGCCTTGACCGCCGCGTCAACCTGCGCTGCAGATGAGAAGTGCACCTTGCTGACCGGCTTACCGGTTGAGGGGCTGATCGTCTCCTTGCAGGGGCCCTCGCCTGCGATCCACTGACCGTCGATGAGGCACAGCGCCTCAGGGACGTCAGGGCTGCCATTCGTTTCCATGCATCGCTCCCTCGGTGGTGTCATCTACGCGCTGAGTCGCACGGAGACGGAGTTTCCTGCGTTGTATCCGGACAGGGCGCCCGTCGGCATGCCCGGGTAGCCGAGGTAGTCACCTGCCAGGTGGATGTTCTCGGTCGGACTCGTGCGCAGAACGCGAGCCGACGCCCGGCTGCCTGGAGACCAGTACGGCACGGCCTGTGGCCAGCGATGAAACACGTAGGACTCGAAGATGTCCGTCGAACAGCCCAGCACGTCCGCCACCTCGGGCACCCAGGTTGCGATGAGCTCATCGTCTGTAGCGTGCATGAGGTCGCGGGCGGTCTGACCCCCCGCGTAGAAAGACAGCGATCCGCCCGGCCGTCGAACCGGGCCTGTCCGCAGGACCGACACCGGATTGAAGATGGCCGCAAAGGAACGGCCCGGGGTGGTGATGAACGAGTAGTCGTCCCAGACCTGAGGTCCCGTCTCGTTGGTGAAGATTCCCCCGCACAGAAAGGACCCGTACTTCACCGCTGCTAGCGCTTCGACGTACTCGGGCGGCATTCCGCCCAGGAAATCCAGGGCGGCGAATGCCTGGGTCGCCACCACAGCCTGCTTGGCCTTCAGGCTGACGCTTCGACCCTCCCACTCGTACTCGACGTGGACGATTCCGTTCTTCGAGCGGAGACTCCGGACGATGGCTTTCGTCTGCACCTGGACGTTCGGCCCCAGAGCAGAGGCGGTGGCGTGGATGACGCTCTCGCTCCCGCCGGTTGGGAATGTCAGGTCGCCGAGGTGGCTGCCCTTGCCCATGGTGAGGTAGAAGTAAGCCGTCGCATGAGCGCCTGACACCTCATCCAGTTCCGCTGACGTCCAGCTGCGCGACAGCGCGTCAACGATCGCCCGGGCATCGCTCGAGATAGCGAACACGTCGGCCGCCGAGCGCGAGTCAAGCTGGTCCGTGTAGGTGCGGCCGTCCGGCCCCTTCCTATTCATCCGCTTGTAGTCGCGACCCAGTCTGAGGCTGAACCGTGCGAGCGATGACCGCGCCGACATCGAGATCGGGGCCTTGACCATGAGGTCAACCGGCGAGTTCGCGCGCAGCTTGCGACCTTTGATGTCCATGATTGCCTTGCCGCGCAGACGGTTGAGGTCAACGCCGGGGAGGTGCGCCAGTTCAGCAAGTGGGCCCTCGGGCGCCACGAACATGGCTCCTAGGTTGACCCAATACTCGCCGCGGCTCTGGGATCGCACGCGACCGCCCAGCCTCTCACTCGCCTCCAGGACCAGAACAGAGTGCTGGCTCAGCCGATACGCAGCCGTGAGGCCCGCGATGCCTCCGCCTACAACCACGCATTCGACGTCTGTCTCCGTCACATCCCACTCCCGTGTCGTGT
>CAINDT010000379.1 GCA_903847495.1 uncultured Actinomycetes bacterium | reverse complement strand
TGCGTGCGCATGCCGTGCAGACGCTCGGCCAGCGCGCGGATGGCGATGGCGGCGGGAGAGTCGGGCGCGCTGATCGTGAACGGCACGCCGATATCGCCGCCCTCACGCAGGGCGGGCTCGAGCGGGATCTCGGCGAGCAGCGGCACCTCGAGGTGGCCGGCGAGTGACGCGCCGCCGCCGGTGCCGAAGAGATCGTCGCGCTCGCCGCAGCACGGGCAGACGCGGTACGACATGTTCTCGATCACCCCGACGACGCGCATGTTGACCCGCTCCGACACGGCAGCGGCACGCTCAGCGACGCGCTGTGCCGCAGCCTGCGGGGTGGTGATCACGACGGCCTCGGCATTCGGCACGAGGCCGCCGAGCGAGATCGCGACGTCACCGGTGCCCGGCGGCATGTCGATCAGCAGCACATCGAGCTCGCCCCAATGGACGTCCGACAGGAACTGCTGCATCGCCTTGTGGAGCATCGGGCCGCGCCAGAGGACGGCGCCGCCCTCCTCCATGAAGTAGCCGATCGAGATCGTCTTGAGGCCGTGGGCGACGGGCGGCACGATCATCTTGTCGACGGTCACCGGGCGCTGATGGATGCCGAGCATGCCGGGAATCGAGAAGCCGTAGATGTCGGCGTCGATCACGCCGACCTCGAGGCCCATTTGCTGGAAGGCGATCGCGAGGTTGACGGTCAGCGACGACTTGCCGACGCCGCCCTTGCCCGAGGCCACGGCAATCACGCGCGTCGTGGGGGAGACGCTCAGCTCGCCTGCCGGCTTGGGTGGGCGGCCGCCACGCAGCTTGGTCGCGAGCGCAGCGCGCTGGTCTTCCGACATGCTGCCGAACTCGATCGCCACGCGCTTGACGCCAGGGACAGAGCCCACCTCGCGCGTGACGTCGTCGTTGATCGTGGCCTTCAGCGGGCAGCCGGGAATCGTCAGCGTGACGCCAACGGTCACGTCGCCGCCATCGATCGCGATGCTCTTGATCATGTCGAGCGTGACGAGGTCCTGCTTCAGCTCGGGGTCGATCACCCGGGTGAGTGCCTCGCGGATCTGATCTTCGTTCAGCGCCATGGCAGCAGGCTAGCCGGACTCAGTCTTTGGGGCCGTCGAGCGTGCGGATCACGAGGCCGTCGAGCGTCTTCGGATAGAAGTACGTGCTCTTCTGCGGCATGACCTCGCCGGCGAGGGCGACGGCTTCGACCTCGCGCACCGTCGGCGCGCGGAGGATGAAGCCCACGTCGCCGGACTCCTCGACCTTCGCGGCCGCGTCGTCGGAGTAGGCGGTGTAGCGAATGCGATGCGTCTTGGCCACGACGTCAGCGGGCAGGTCGAGCAGCGGGCCGAGCACGCGCTCCTGCAGCATCACGGCGTCGATGCGGTCGAGCGGGGAGTCTGCTGTCGCGGACTCGCCCGGTGCGCTCACGAGCAGCGGCGGTAGGCCCTGGCGTACGAGGCCGAAGACACCGTGATCGTGCGGAATCTTCGCCATGGCGGTCTCGAGCTGCGCGACGCCGTCGCCGGCCTCCTCCACCGAGAAGCCCGCCTCGCGCAGCATCTCCGGTAGTCGCTCCTGCACGCTCGCAGCGACGCCGCTGACGATGCGATGAATCGGGAAGATGACGAGGCCGGGCGAGGCGCCGTTCGTCAGGAACATCATCATCGAGTTGGCCGAGGGGTCCTGCGGAAACGCATCGCGGTAGGCGAGTGCTGTCGCGTAGCGGTGGTGGCCGTCCGCGATCAGCAGGCGGCGCTCCGCGAGGATGTCGTGAATCCGTTCCTGCAGGGGCTCGTCCGTCACGCGCCACATGCGCAGGTGCGTGCCGTGGTCGTCGGTCAGATCGACAATCGGCAGTGGCTCGGAGCCGAGGCGCAGCGCGGCATCGATGTCGCCGTAGGGGTCGTCGTACGTGACGAGGATCGGCGACGGCTGGGCGTGCGTCGTGCGAAGCAGGCGCAGGCGGTCCTCGACGATGTTCGGCATGGTGCGCTCGTGCGGGAGGATCGTGCCCTCACCGTGGGGCAGGCCAACCAAGGCGATCATGCCGGTGCGCACGCGCGTGACGCCGTCGGGCCCGGTGAAGGTCTCCTCGGTGCGGTAGAGGCACGGCACGTCCTCCTCGCGCAGCGTGCCGTCCTCGCGCCACTCGTCGAGCAGGCGGCGGGCATTCTCGGCACGGCCGACGTCGGGCAGGATCAGGCGCACGACGTTGCGGTTGCTGCGCGCCACGAGGCGCATCCGATCGGCCAGCTGGATCACGTCGTACGGTGGCGCGACCACGCTGTATGCCGGATGGCGCTTGGGGTCGTAGCGCAGCCCACGAAAGGGGCGGACCTCGAGGTGCTCGGGCTCGGTGCTCACAGCCGCAGCATGGTATCGGCGCTCAGCATTCGGGGGCTCACGCGCCTAGACTCACCCATGTGAGCGCAGAAGCCCGCACCGCCGTCCGTGATCTCGTCGAGGGGCAGCTCGTCGACTCGACGTTCGCCGTGATCCGCAAGGACCGGCGCCGCACGCGCACGGGATCGCCCTACCTCGCGCTCGAGCTGGCGGATAAGACCGGCCGCGTGAAGGCCACGATCTTCGACGACGCCCCGATCCTCGACGGGCGCTTCGAGGTCGGCGACGTGATCCGCGTGCTCGGCAGCGTCGAGGAGTACCGCGGACGGCCGCAGATCGTCGTGCGCTCGGTGGAGAAGGCGGAGGTCGCACCCGACGCGCTCGAGTTCACGCCCGGCGCGCGCCGTGACGTCGACGACCTCGAGGGCTTCCTCGAGTTCCTGGCCGAGGACATCGCCGACGAGGGCCTGCGCAACCTCACACGTGCGGTGCTCAACGACGGGCCGTTCCGCACGGCGTTCCGCGCCGCGCCGATGAGCGTCGAGCAGCATCACGCGTACGCCGGCGGCGCGCTGCAGCACACGGTTGCCGTCGCGACGGCCTGCCGCGAGCTCTGGTTGCTGCACCCGCGCCTCGACGAGTCGGTCGTTGCCGCGGCGTCGCTGCTGTTCGCCGTGGGTGCCGCCGACGCCTTCGTGCCTGGCCCCGTGCTGGTGCAGTCAGAGGAGGGTCGGCTACTCGGCATCCCGCGCCTCTCGACGCGTCGCATCGAGCAGGCCGCCGACCGTCTGGGCACGTCGCGCGACCGCGTCGTGGCTGTCCTGCACTGCATCGACGCCGATCGCGCCAAGACGCCCGAGGCCGCATGCCTCCACGGCGCCGTGGCGCTCGACGCCGCGGTCTCCGTGGCGCTCGCGCAGGCGGCGGGGCGGGCGGGCGAGGCGCAATAGACTGCGGCCATGCGCCTCGCGCTGGCTCAGCTTGATCCCACCGTTGGCGACCTCGTCGGCAATGCCGCGCTGATCCGCGCTGCGGTCGACCGTGCCGCCGAACAGGGGGCGGAGCTGGTCGTCACGCCGGAGCTTGCGATCTGCGGCTATCCGCCCGAGGATCTGGTGCTGCGCCCGACGTTCGTGGCGGCGTGTGAGGCAGCGGTTGCCGAACTCGCGGTCGGTCTGCCCATCCCGGTCATCGTCGGCGGCCCGCACGCGGGGGCCACGGGCGTGTGCAACTCCGCGTACCTGCTGCGCGATGGAGCGATCGAAGCGCGCTTCGACAAGATGGCGCTGCCGAACTACAGCGTGTTCGATGAGCAGCGCACCTTCGTGCCTGGCACGGGCCCGGTGATTGTCGATGTGGCGGGTGAGCGTGTCGGTCTTTCGATCTGCGAGGACATCTGGGTGACGGACGGCCCGGCGCATGCCGCGGCGCGCGAGGGCGCGACGCTGATCGTCAACCTCTCGGCCTCGCCGTACCACCTCGGCAAGGGCGAGCAGCGCGATGCGCTCATCGCTGCCTTCGCCCGCGACCACGGCGTCGCCGTCGGCTACGCAAACCTCGTGGGTGGCCAGGACGAGCTGGCCTTCGACGGGCGCAGTCTGGTCTACGACGCAGCGGGCGAGCTGATCGCGCGCGGCGTCTACTGCGCGGAGGATCTCGTGGTGTGCGACGTCCCGGGTGGGGCGGGGGAGATCGCGCCGCTGCCGGAGAACCGGGATGCCGAGCTGTGGGCCGCGCTCAAGCTGGGCCTGCGCGACTACGTCAACAAGAACGGCTTCAACGGCGTGTTGTTCGGCCTGTCGGGCGGCATCGATTCGGCGCTCGTGGCTGCGCTGAGCGTCGATGCGCTGGGTGCCGATCGCGTGCACGCGGTGTCGATGCCGACGCGGTACAACCTGTCGGAGACGCGCACGGATGCCCAGGTGGTGGCGGAGAATCTCGGCATCGATTTTCGCGAGCTGCCGATTGAAGACCTGCGCCTGGCGTTCCACGACCTGCTGCCCGAGATCGATGGGCTGGCGGCAGAGAATATGCAGGCGCGCATCCGCGGCGTGCTGTTGATGAGCCTGTCGAACCAGCACGGCTGGCTGGTGCTGACGACGGGCAACAAGAGCGAGGTCGCGACGGGCTACTCGACGCTCTACGGCGATTCGGTCGGCGGGTTCGCGCCGATCAAGGACGTGCCGAAGACGACGGTGTTCGCCCTGGCGCGGCACGTCAACGCGGTGCAGGGCCGCGAGGTGATCCCGGTCTCGACGATCGAGCGCCCGCCGACGGCCGAGCTGCGCGAGGGCCAGCGCGACGATCAGTCGCTGCCGCCGTACGACGTGCTCGATCCGGTCCTGCACGCGTACATCGAGGAGCGCCGCTCGCCTGCGGAGATCGCGGCTGCTGGCCTCGTCGATCTCGACACGGCCAAGCGCATCGCGGGCCTCGTCGATCGTGCCGAGTACAAGCGCCGCCAGGCCGCACCCGGTCTCAAAGTTCATCCCATCGCCTTCGGTCGCGACCGCCGCATGCCCATCACCAACCGCTTCTCGTAGGAGGCTCCCCATGCTGATCCACCACACCCAGGACCCCCAGTGGATGGCCGACGCGTACGTCGTCGCCAAGGAGCCGGGCGGCCCGGCGATCTGGATCGACTGCAACGGCGCCCATGACGACCTGCACCGCTTCGTCGAGGAGAACGACCTCACGATCGAGGGCATCCTCCTGACGCACCACCACATCGACCACATCTACGAGCTCGACGAGGTCAAGGACCGCTATGGCGTGCCGGTGGCTGCGAGCGCGCGAGCGATCGAGCTGATCCGCGAGGACGGCGACTACACGGGCGCGATCGAGCGCACGCTCGACGAGTGCGAGGAGTTCGAGCTGGCGGGGCTCTCGGTCAAGGCGATGCCGACCCCGGGCCACGCTGGCGGCCACCTGGCCTTCCTCGTCGAGGGGACCGACGTCTTCACCGGCGACGTGCTGTTCGACGGCACGGTCGGCGGCACGCGCGCCCCGGGTCATACCGATCTCGCCGACCTGAAGGCATCGCTCGACCGCCTGCTCGCCCTGCCCGACGCCACCGTCGTGCATCCGGGGCACGTCAGCCCGACGACGATCGGCGCCGAGCGCGCCTCGAACCCGTTCGTCCGCTACTTCCGCGGCGAGGACGCCGCGCTCGAGGAGCCCGTCACCGCCTGGGGCAACCCGGCCACACTGCTGGTCTGGGGCCCCGACTACGACGGTGGCCATAAGGCACTCGTGCGCTGGGCGGACGGCTCCGAGGACATCGTCGGCGGCTCGAAGGTCGAGCGCGCCGGCGGCAGTGCCACATAGTGATGCGGGTGGGTGAGCGCCGCCTTGGTGTGCGGAAATTTCACCGCAGGCAGGCTATGTTGCCCATACACACCGGGACAATCGTTCCGGCTCGTTGACACCGCCTTCGCGCTCATCCGTGCGGGGTCGGAAGAACCACATCCACGGAATCGCGCGAGCGTACGGAGGTAGCCAGATGTCCAGCGAAGGCAAGTGCCCGGTCACGGGAATGGGGAGCGGGGGAACGTCGAACCGCGATTGGTGGCCCAACCAGCTGAACCTGCGGATCCTGCACCAGAACGCCGCTGAGACCGATCCGATGGGCGAGGACTTCGATTACGCCGCGGAGTTCGCGACGCTCGACCTGGCCGCCCTCAAGGCCGATCTCGTGCAGCTCATGACCGACTCGCAGGAGTGGTGGCCCGCCGACTACGGGCACTACGGCCCGCTCTTCGTGCGCATGACGTGGCACGCGGCCGGCACGTACCGCATCCAGGACGGTCGCGGTGGCGCCGGCACGGGTATG
>CAINDT010000378.1 GCA_903847495.1 uncultured Actinomycetes bacterium | reverse complement strand
GCCACCAACATCGCGCTGACGCACCAGGGCGCATCGGTCGGTCTGATCACCACCGAGGGCTTCCGCGACATCCTCCACATCGCGCGGCACAAGAAGCCGCTCAACTTCTCGATCCAGCAGGACCTCCCGTGGCAGGCGCGCCCGCTCGTCAAGCGCCGCCACCGCCGCGTCGTCGCCGAGCGCGTGACCGCCCCGCACGGCGAGATCGTCACGCCGCTCGATGAGGACGCCGTCCGCCGCGAGGTGCGCCTGCTCAAGGAGTCGGGCGTCGAGGCCGTCGCCGTGTGCTTCCTGCACTCGTACCTCAACGGCGCGCACGAGCAGCGCGTGTCCGAGATCATCTCGGAGGAGTTCCCCGAGGCGTACCAGTCGATCTCGAGCGACGTGATCCCGCTCTACCGTGAGTACGAGCGCTTCTCCACCGTCGCACTGAACGCGTTTGTCGGCCCGAAGGTCTCGACGTATCTCGATCGCTTCGCGACCGCGATGAAGGACGCCGGCTTCAAGCACGGCGTCCAGCTGATGCAGTCGTCCGGTGGCATGGCGACTGTCGAGTCGGCCTCGCGCCGCCCCGTGAACCTGCTGATGTCCGGTCCCGTGGCGGGCCTGATCGGCGGCATCTGGGCGGGCAAGATGGCCGGCTACGACAGCGTGATCACCCTCGACATCGGCGGCACCTCCGCCGACGTCGGCGTGGCGGCCGGCGGCCAGATGCGCATGCGCCACCTGCTCGACACGAAGGTCGGCGACTACCAGGCGATGGTGCCGATGGTCGACATCGACACGATCGGTGCCGGAGGCGGCTCGATCGCCTACGTCGACGAGGGTGGCGTCTTCCGCGTCGGCCCGCAGTCGGCCGGTGCCGCTCCTGGTCCCGCCTGCTACGACCGCGGCGGTACGGACCCGACATCGACCGACGCCCAGGTCTTCCTCGGCCGCCTGCGCCCCGAGCGCGGGCTTGTCGGCGGCGGCCTCGCACTCAAGCCCGAGCTCGCCAAGACGGTGATCGAGCAGTTGGCCACCGAGGTCGACATGACCCCGGAGCAGGCCGCCCTCGGCGCCCTGCAGATCCAGAAGTTCGGCATGACGCAGAACATCGAGATCAACTCGGTGCGCCGCGGCTACGACCCGCGCGACTTCACGCTCGTCGCCGCCGGTGGCGCCGGCCCGCTGTTCTCCTGCGACGTCGCCCTCGAGCTCGAGATCCCGCGGGTCCTCGTCCCGCCACACCCGGGCATCGTCGCCGCGACGGGCCTGCTCGCGACGGACCTCCAGCACGAGTTCGTCGGCACCGAGCGCCAGGCCGTCGCCACGCTCGACGCGCCGCGCCTGCAGGCCAAGTTCGACGAGCTCGTCGGCCAGGCCGTCGGCCAGCTCGACGCCGATGCGGTCCCCGAGGATCGTCGCCTGATCCGCCGCCTCGCCGACTGCCGCTACTCGGGCCAGGGCTACGAGGTCCGCTTCGACGTACCCGCCGGCGACCCCGGCCGAGCCGGCTGGACCGACGAGCTGGTCGAGGCCTTCCACGTCGCGCACGAGGGCGAGTACGGCCATCGCTTCGATGCGCCGGTCGAGATCATCAACATCCGCGTGATCGGCATCGGCCGCATCGACGAGTTGAAGTGGCCCGAGGCCGAGGCCGGCAACGGCGACCTCTCCGCCGCGCTGATCGAGACGCGCCCCGTCGTGTTCGACGTCGACGGCGACGCGCAGTCCTGTCCCACACCGTTCTACGAGCGCGAGTACCTCAAGGCGGGCGACCGCATTGAGGGCCCGGCGATCATCGAGCAGTACGACACCACGACGATCGTGCCTCCGGGCTTCGTCGTCGACGTCGACAAGTACGGCAACCTCGTGATCGACGTCTCCGCACGCATTGAGGCGCGGCGCGCGAAGGGCGGCGACGCCGGACTCGCACAGCCGATCCTGATGCGCGTCATCGGTGGCGCGTTCAACGCCATCGCCAAGGAGATGGCGGGCGTGCTCTACCGCATGTCCTACTCGTCGATCATCCGCGAGTCCGAGGACCTCGGCGCGGGCCTGTTCGACCCGCAGGGCAACAACATCGCCGAGTCGGATTCGACGCCGATGTTCATGGGTGCGATGCCGAAGATCGTGAAGGGCGTCATCTCCCTCCTGGGCGACGACATCCATCCGGGCGACATCATCCTGCACAACGATCCGTACCTCGGCGCAACGCACTCGCCCGACGTCGCGATCGTGATGCCGGTCTTCCACGAGGACAAGCTGATCGGGTTCACGGGCGCCTCGGCGCACCTGCTCGACATCGGTGGCGCCTATCCGGGCCTCGCCATCGACCTGGTCGACAACTGGTCCGAGGGCAATATCTACCGCGCGGTCAAGCTGGCCGACAAGGGCGTCTGGCAGGAGTCGCTGTTCAAGCACATCCTCGAGAACACCCGCACGCCCACCCACAACCGCGGCGACATCGAGGCGATGATCGCCGCGTGCGAGCGCGCCAAGAACCGCTTCGCCGACCTCGCCGGCCGCTACGGCACGGAGGCCGTGCTGGGTGCCGCCAACCACTGGATGGACTACGCCGAGCGCATGCTCCGCCAGGAGATCGCCAAGGTGCCGGACGGCGAGTACGGCCCCGAGTACGGCTGGCTCGACGACGACGGCCGCAACCGCGGCGAGAAGCTGCCGATCAAGGTCGTCGTGCGCATCGAGGGCGACAAGATGGTCGTCGACCTGACGGGCTCGAGCCCCGAGGTCCCGACCGGCTACAACTGCCCGTTCGAGGGCACGACCGTGTCGGGCATGACCTTCATCGCCCGCATGATGTTCCTCGACGAAGCGACGTTCCCGGTCTTCGTGCCGCAGAACGAGGGCATGCTCCGCCCGGTCGAGGTGATCGCGCCCGAGGGCACGATCTACAACCCGAAGTACCCGCGCGCCTGCTTCGCCCGCTTCTCGCAGGCCCAGCGCGCGGTCGACCTGGTGCTCCGCGCCCTCGCACCGGTGATCCCGAACCAGATCACCGCCGGCAACTCGGCGCACATCCACTTCCTCTCCTACTCCGGCTACGTCGAGGAGGAAGGCGAGTACTGGGTGTACCTCGAGGTCGATGAGGGCAGCTACGGCGGCCGTCCCGATCGCGACGCGATGGACTCCGTCGACAATCTCATCGCCAACACGCGCAACAACCCCATCGAGGAGCTCGAGTGGCGCTTCCCGATGCGGACCGACCGCTACGAGCTGCGCGACGAGCCGGCAGCGGCCGGCAAGTGGCGCGGCGGCATCGGCGTCGTGCGCGTCAACACGTTCCTCACGGACACGATCGTGACTTGCGAGGGCGAGCGTCACGAGTCCGACCCGCCGTGGGGCATCTTCGGCGGCCACGAGGGCCTCAACGGCTCGATGGTCCGCAACCCCGGCCGCGCCGACCAGGAGTCCTGGTACAGCAAGGTCACCGGGTCCCAGCTGAAGGCGGGCGACAGCCTGCAGATCACCGTCCCCTCGGGCGGTGGCTACGGCGATCCGCTCGACCGCGACCCGGCACTGGTTCGCGATGACGTGCTCGACGAGTTCACCACGCGTGACCTCGCCGAGCAGGACTACGGCGTCGTGCTCGTCGGCGAGGGCCTCACCCTCGCCGTCGACCAGGACGCAACCGACCGCCTGCGCGCCCAGAAGCGCCAGGCCTGAACCCACCCACCCGACCGACCCCAGGAGGAAGAACGACCATGAGCGAACTGCAGGAGATGCTCGACAAGATCTTCGCGGAGGACAGCGAGCTGTATCAGCAGCGCGGCTTCCAGCGGCGTATCGGCTTCGGCACGCGCCCCGCGATCATCGACATCGATCTCGCCAACGCGTGGACGCGCCCCGGCCACAAGTTCTCGTGCGACCACATGGACACGATCATCCCGGCCATGGAGCGCCTGCTCGACGCCGGTCGCGCCAAGAACATCCCGATCGTCCACACCACGACCGCGTACAAGAAGACGACGCGCGGCGAGTGGAGCGACATGGGTCTCTGGCACAACAAGATCCCGGTCGACGTCCTCGAGGAGGGCTCGTACGAAGCCGACATCGATGAGCGCCTGCTCCGCGATGGCGATCTCGTCATCTGCAAGAAGCGCGCCTCGGGCTTCCACGGCACGTACCTGCAGGGCTTCCTGTCGGCCCATCGCGTCGACACGGTGATCGTGACCGGCGTGACGATGGCCGGCTGCGTCCGCCACACGGTCGAGGACGCCATCGCCTACGGCTTCCGCCCGATCATCCCTCGCGAGTGCGTCGGCGATCGTGTCGCCGGCGTCGTCGAGTGGAACCTGTTCGATATCGATGCCAAGTTCGGCGACGTCATGGGCGTCGACGAGGTCATCTCGTACCTGAACGGCATCGAGCCCTTCGACGGCAACACCGTCGTCGCGTAGCGCCTCGGCGTCCAGGCGCGGCAGCACGTCCCAGCTGCCGCGCCTGGGCGCCGCTTGCGTCTCCGGGCAGGAGCCCGACCACTTCGTCGCGAATGAGGACGATGATTGGGTCGAACGTGAAGCACCCGCCCACCCTCATCCTCGTCGTCGCCCTCACGCTCAGCGGAGCGCTGCTCGCCGGGTGCGGCGCGTCGTCGCTGAAGGACAGCGAAACCGCGGCCGAAGCCCAGGCGGCCGAGGTCGCCGAGGCGGCGCCCGCCGAGAGCGCCGCCGAGCCGATCGTCACCGAGGAGTCTGCGCCCATCGAGATCGAGGCGACCACGGCGGAGGAATCGACCACCGACAACGCCGGCGCGTGGAGCGTGATCCAGGACGGCGCACAGACCTTCGCCGGTCGACTCGACCAGGCCAACCAGAGCGTCGCGTCCTGCCAGACCGATGCGGCCGCGGGCGCCGACTTCGACGCCTGCGTCGGCAAGGCCTACACCGCGATCTCCGCTGCGGCGGAGGAGCTGAGCGGCACCGTTGATCAGGCGATCGCCGCGACCGACGGCCCGTGCCGCGATGCGCTCACGACGCTCCGGGGCGCCACGCAGTCACTGGTCGATGACTACTCCCGCGCCGTCACGACGACGGATCTGACGAGCCGTGAGACGCTCGAGGCGCGCCTCGGCGACGACACGCAGGCGTACGCCGACGACGCACTCGCAGCCGCTGCCGCCTGCGTCGGCTGATCTGGACCCGAGTCCAGATTCGCACTCAGAGCGGCGCTGGTGCGCCGGCCGCCACGCGCAGGCGCGGCTTGACCGTCTCGGCGAAACGGCGGATGTTCGCCTGCACGAGCTCGTCGGGCATGCCGACCCAGCCGAAGCGGAAGATCAGCGTGTCGCAGCGGAGCGCGTCGAGGTGCTCCTGCAGTTCGGCGACGCAGCGGTCAGGGCCGCCGAGGATGAAGCGCCCGCCGGCCTTCAGCTCCTCCCAGTCCTGGTCGAGCGAGTCGGCGTCGGGCATGACCTCGTCCTGCCCCCACTTCACGTACGCCTTGTACTTGGCCTGCAGGTAGGACCGCGCCTCACGCTCGGCGCTCTCGTCGTCTTCGCCGACGTAGATCTCCTTCATCACCGGCAGCTCGGTCACGGGCGGCAGGCCCGCCTCGGCGCGCGCCTCGTGGAACATCGCCGTCTGGCGCACCAGCTCGGCGAGGTTCGCGTGCGGGTTGACCGTCCAGGTGTCGGCGACGCGCGCGGCGCGCTTGACGGCCGAGTCGGCGTTGGCGGCCAGCCAGATCGGTGGGCGCGGCGACTGCGTGGGGAGCATG
>CAINDT010000377.1 GCA_903847495.1 uncultured Actinomycetes bacterium | reverse complement strand
GCCGGCCACGTGGGTCGCAGTCGACCTGCGCTCGGACTTCCTCCGCATGGCTGATCTCTCGCCGCTCAAGGTGACGGGCCGCTGTCTCCGCGCCGGACGCACCCTCGCGGTGTGCGACGTCACCGTCGCGCCGTGGGACGCGCCGGAGAAGACGACGTCGGTCGGCCGCATCCAGTTCATCCGCACGGGCGACTGAGTCGCGCCGCGACCCGCGTCGGTACCCTAAGCGCATGGACAATCTGATCGACGGCAAGGCAGTTGCGGCGAAGGTTCGCGCAGAGGTGGCGGAGCGCACGAAGAAGCTCCACGACGAGACCGGCATCCTCGCCGGCCTCGCGGTGATCATTGTCGGCGAAGACCCCGCATCGCAGGTCTACGTCGCCAACAAGCACAAGGCGTGCCATGAGGCCGGCATGCACTCCCTGGAGATCGTGATGCCCGCGGAGACCACGCAGGACGAGCTCCACGCGCAGATCGACGCGGTCGCTGCCGACCCCGCGATCCACGGCATGATCGTGCAGATGCCGCTGCCCGATCACCTCGATACCGACGCCGCGCTCAACCGCATTCCGTTCGACAAGGATGCCGATGGTCTCACCGCCGACGCGATGGGTCGTCTGATGACGCTCCAGCCCGGCCCGCTGCCGTGCACGCCCGCGGGCTGCATCGAGCTCCTCAAGGCCTACGGGGTCGAGATGAAGGGTGCGCATGCCGTCGTCGTCGGCCGCTCCGAGATCGTCGGCAAGCCGCAGGCCCACCTTCTGCTCAAGGAGGACTGCACCGTCACGATCTGCCACTCGCGCACGAAGGACCTGCCGGGCATCTGCAGCCAGGCCGACATCCTCGTCGCCGCCGTCGGCCGCCCGAAGATGATCGGCGCCGACTGCGTCAAGGACGGTGCCGTGGTGATCGACGTTGGCATCAACCGTCTGCCCGAGGGCCTCTGCGGCGATGTCGACTTCGACGCCGTGCAGCCCAAGGCGAAGCTGATCACGCCGGTTCCCGGCGGCGTCGGGCCAATGACCATCGCGATGCTGCTGAAGAACACGATCGAGGCAGCCGAGCGCTCCGCCGGCCGCTGAGGACGAGATGGCGGACGTCGAGCTGACCCCGGATGAGGTGCGCCACGTCGCGACGCTGGCGCGGCTCGGTCTCGACGATGCCGAGGTCGAACGCCTCGGGCGCGAACTGACCGGCATTCTGGCGCACGTCAACACGATCGCCGCCCTGCCGATCGCCGACGTGCCGCCGACGAAGCACTCGCACGAGAACGCCGATTCGCTGCGCCCCGACGTGTCGCGGCCTGGCGTATCCCGCGACGAGGCACTGCGCAACGCGCCCGACCCGAGCACGGATGGCTTCCGCGTGCCGCCGATCGGAGCCTAGGTGTCCGGCATCGACGTCATCGGACTTACCGCCGAGCGCGCCATGAACATGCTGCGCGCGGGGGAGTGCACCTCCGAGGAGTTGACGCAGGCCTATCTCGATCGCATCGCCGCGGTCGACGGTGACGTGCACTCGTACCTCCATGTGGACCCGGAACGCACGCTCGCCGCGGCCCGGGCGCAGGACGCGAGCGGCGGCGACGCCCTCAGTGGCGTACCGATCGCGTACAAGGATCTGCTCTCCACCAAGGACGTGCCTACGACCGCGGGTTCCAAGATCCTGGAGGGCTTCGTGCCGATCCAGGACGCCGACGTCGTGGCACGCGGCAACGAGGCCGGCCTCGTCAGTCTCGGCAAGACGAATCTCGATGAGTTCGCGATGGGCTCCTCGACCGAGCACTCCGCCTACGGGCCGACGCGCAACCCGTGGGATCTGACGCGCGTGCCCGGCGGCTCGTCCGGCGGCTCAGCCGCGGTGGTCGCCTCGGCCTGCGCGCCGTGGTCGCTCGGCACCGACACGGGTGGCTCGATCCGTCAGCCCGCGGCCTTCTGCGGCTTGGTCGGCCTGATGCCCACGTACGGCACCGTTTCGCGCTTCGGCGTGATCGCCTTCGCGTGCTCGCTCGAGCAGGTCGGACCGATGACGCTGACGGTGCGCGATGCCGCGCTCTTGCAGCAGGTGATCGCCAAGGATTCGCCCAACGACGCCACCTGCACCGGACCGCGCGAGCCCATCCACGTGCCGGAGGCTGGCCGCCTCGATGGCGTCCGCTTCGGCGTGCCGTGGGCCGAGCTCGAAGAGGGCGTCGAGCCCGGCATCCGCGCCCGTTTCGATGAGTCGCTGGCCATCGCCAAGAGCCTCGGCGCCGAGATCGTCGATGTCGAGCTGCCGTACTCGCGTCACGGCCTCGCCGCGTACTACGTGATCGCGCCGGCAGAGGCCTCTGCGAACCTCTCGCGCTTTGACGGCGTCCGCTACGGCCTGCGCGTCGACGGCAAGGACATCCGCTCGATGTACGAGGCCACGCGCGACGCGGGCTTCGGGCCCGAGGTCAAGCGCCGCATCATGATCGGCACCTACGCCCTGTCGGCCGGCTACCACGACGCCTACTACGTGCAGGCGCAGCGCGTCCGCACGTTGATCCGCCAGGACTTCGACAACGCGTTTGCCGGGGTCGACGCGATCCTGCTGCCGACCGCACCGACCACGGCCTTCCCGATTGGCGCGCGCCTCGACGATCCGCTCGCGATGTACGCCAACGACATCTTCACGCTGCCGGTCAACCTGGCCGGCATCCCGGCGCTGTCGCTGCCGAATGGCCTGAGCGATGGTCTGCCGAGCAGCCTGCAGATCATCGGG
>CAINDT010000376.1 GCA_903847495.1 uncultured Actinomycetes bacterium | reverse complement strand
TCCACCGCGTCGGCAAGCCCGGCCTGTTCGACGATTACGGGCAGAACGCGCTCGGTCGGCTCGCCGACCTCGCCTCGTACTTCACCGAGTGGAGCAACATCCTCGTCGCGATCGTCTTCACGTTGCTGGCAATCCGCACGGCCGATCGTGGCCGCCTCCTACAGGTCCTGCTGTTCGACGCGCTGCTGATGATCATCGTCACCGGTCTCGTCTACAACGCGATCCTCGCGCCGGCGATGGCGCCGCGCCATGGCGTGGACCTGCTGTCCACCACGCTCGCGCATACGGTTACTCCGCTGCTCGCGGTGATCGTCTGGGCGGTGTTCGGACCACGCGGCTGGCTCCATCGCCGCCTGATCCTGCCCGCCCTCGTGCTCCCGATCATCTGGGTGGTCTTCACGCTGCTCCGCGGCGCGTTCATCGACGCCTATCCGTACGGCTTCATCAACGTCGTCGAGCTCGGCTATCCCATGGCGTTGATCAACGTCGGCGTGATCCTCCTGATCGGCATCACCATCTGCTTCGCCTTGCTCGGCATTGATCGGCTGGCGCGGCGCTGGACGCCCGCGTGAGCCAGGTCGACACCGCGGGCATCGAGGAGGCGGAGCGCCTCTTCACCGAGTGGTTCGCGACCGCGCGCGCTCCGGGCCTCGCGTGGGGCGTCGTGGCCGACGGCGAGCTCGTGCACGCGGCGGGCCTCGGCGAGCTGCACGTCGGCGCGGGCGACCAGCCCACCGCCGATAGCTCGTTCCGGATCGCGTCGATGACGAAGAGCTTCGTCGCGGCCATGATCCTGCTCCTGCGCGACGAGGGCCGGCTGCGGCTCGACGACCCGGTCGCCCAGCACGTGCCCGAGCTGCAGGGGCTGCCCCTGCCGACGGCCGACAGTCCCGCCCCGACGCTGCGCGACCTCCTGTCGATGCGCTCCGGCTATCCGGAGGACGACCCGTGGGCCGACCGCCTCGAGGCGATGGCGACGACCGACTATCTGGCGCTGATCGCGCGCCCGGCCACGCACGCGCGTGTGCCGGGGGTAGCGTTCGACTACTCCAACTACGGCTTCACGCTGCTCGGGCAGGTGATCTCGAACGTCTGCGCCGATGCCTACCAGGACACGATTCGCGAGCGCCTGCTCGAGCCGCTCGGCCTCGCCAACACGACGTGGAGCGGCTCCACGGTGGAGCCGTCGCGGCTGGCCGCCGGCTACCACCTGATCGACGGCATCTGGGTCGAGCAGCCGGTCCAGGAGCCCGGTGCGTTCAGCGCGCTCGGCGGGCTGCACTCGACGGTCGCCGACCTCGCCGTCTGGGTTCAGGGGTTCGTCGATGCCTTCCCACCGCGCGACGCGCCCGACGGCCACCCGCTCTCGCGCGCCAGCCGTCGCGAGATGCAGCAGATCATCACGGCCATCCCCCTCCAGCTTGAGGCCGGCCAGCAGGGTGCCCTGTCGGTGCGCAGCGACGGCTACTGCCTCGGCCTCCTGTCGATGGAGGACCTCCGCAGCGGCCGCACCGTCGGCCATTCGGGCGGCTACCCCGGCTTCGGCTCGCACATGCGCTGGCATCCCGCGACGGGCATCGGCCTGATCGCACTCGCCAATGGACGGTACGCCCGCCCGAGCGCGGCTCTGCTGCCCGCGCTCGAGGCACTCGTGCGCCGCGCACCGCAACGCACCCGCGTGCAGCCGCTGCCGGACGTGCTCGAGCTGAAGCCCACGATCGACGCGGCACTCGCCGCCGGCGATCTCTCCCCGCTGCTCCCGCACCTCGCCGACAACGTTGCGCTCGACGAGGCGCTCGACCGCCGCGCCGCTGCGATCTCCGAGCTGCCCACGCACCACGGCTCGCTCACACCAGGCGACGTGACGGCGCTCACGCCGACGCAGGCGACGTGGTGGCTTGACGGCGAACGTGGCCGCGTCGGCGTGGAGGTCATGCTCACGCCCGAGCAACCGCCGCGCCTGCAGAAACTCGCGATCGACAGCGTCCACCCGGCCACGGACGAGCTCGAGGGCGCCGTCGCCGGCGCCCTCGAGGCGATCCGCCGCGGTACCGACCTCACCCCCCTCCTGCTCCCGATCCGCAGCGCCAGCTGGGTCGCGTGCGACGGCGAGCGCACCGCCGCGGTCCTGCTCGAAGGTGCTCTCGTGGATGTGCGCCTGCTGATCGACCTCGACGCCGATCCGGTCGCCACGTTCGAGCCCGAGGAACGCTTCCCGTCACCGTGGTGACG
>CAINDT010000375.1 GCA_903847495.1 uncultured Actinomycetes bacterium | reverse complement strand
TCCGCAGACGCGCTACAACGAGGCACGGTCGTTCATCGCCGGTGGACTTGATGACGTGTCGCTGTCGCGCGCCTCGATCGACTGGGGCGTCCCGCTCCCCTGGGCGCCCGAGCAGACCTGCTACGTCTGGTTCGACGCGCTCCTCAACTACTCCTCGTCCCTCACGTACGCGCGACCCGGCGAGGACCTGACGTCCCGCTACTGGCCGCCGCGCTGGCAGCTCCTAGCCAAGGACATCCTCAAGTTCCACGCGGTCATCTGGCCCGCCATGCTGCTCGGCGCCGGCTACGCGCTGCCGCAGCGCCTGATGATCCACGGCTACCTGACGGTACGCGACACGAAGATGTCCAAGTCCGTCGGCAATGTGCTGGACCCGTTCGCGGTGATCGAGGCCTACGGCGTCGACGCGCTGCGCTTCTACCTGCTGCGCGACGTTCGCTTCGGCGGCGACGGCGGCATCTCGTACGACGCCGTGCACGAGCGCTACCACTCCGAGCTCGCCAACGATCTCGGCAATCTCGTCAACCGTGTCGTCGCGATGATCGGCAAGTATCGCGACGGCGTCGTGCCGGCCGCGCAATGCGACTCCACGATCGCGGGCGCGATCGAACAGGCCCGCGAGGCCGTCGGCCGCCACGTCGCCGACATGGAGCTGACGGAGGCCCTCGAGGCCGCGTGGGAGATCGTGCGCGACCTCAACCGCTTCGTCGACGCCCGCGCGCCCTGGACGCTCGCGAAGGACCCGGATGCCGCCGCCGAGCTCGACGAGGTGCTGTACACGCTCGCCGACGGGACCCGCGCCTGTGCGATCCTGCTCGCCGCCGTCCTGCCCGACAGCACGCCGCGCATCCTCGCTGCGCTCGGCGCGAACACCTCGGTCGATTGGGACCAGGCAACGGCGAACCTCCTACCGGGCGGTACGACGACCGCGCCGACGGGACCGCTCTTCCCCCGGGTCGAGGAGCCGCTCGGGGGCGATGCGTCCTGATCGACACCCATACCCACCTCACGAGCTGCGACGACCCGCCGCTGCAGGTGATCGCGCGGGCACGCGAGGTCGGCGTGCAGCGCATGGTCACGATCGGCTCGAGTGCTGCGGAGATGACCGCCGTCACGCCCCTGCTCGACGAGCCGGGCGTCTTCACCACCGCGGGTCTGCATCCGAACAGCGCCGACCAGTGGAATGACGCACTCGAGGCCCAGATCCGCGAACGCGCGGCGCATCCCCGCTGCGTCGCGATCGGCGAGACGGGCCTCGACTGGTTTCGGGACCACGTCGACCGTGCCACGCAGACCGATGTCTTCCGCCGCCAGCTCGCGCTCGCACGCGAGCTCGACAAGACCGTCACGATCCACTGCCGCGACGCCGACGAGGAGTGTTTCCCGCTGCTCGTCGCCGAGGGCCCTGCGCGCGTGATCCTGCACTGCTTCGCCGTGCCGCACCGCCTCGACGAGGCGATCGCCAACGGCTGGTGGTGCTCGTTCGCCGGTAACGTCACCTACCCCAAGGCGTCGGACCTGCTGCTCGCGGCCGCGCGGTGTCCCGCCGATCGTCTTCTGCTCGAAACCGACGCGCCGTACCTCACGCCCGTCCCGCACCGCGGCACGCCGAACGAGCCGGCCTACGTGATGGACACCCTGCGCGCCGTCGCGCTCGTGCGTGGCGTGACACCCGAGGAGCTGGCGGCGCAGGTCGAGGCGAACGCCAGCGCCGCCTACGCGATCGTCTGATGGGCCAGCGCTTCGGGCAGAACTTCCTGCGCGATCCGAACCTCGCACGCGTGGCGATCGATCGCGCAGCGCTGCAGCCCAACGACGTCGTGCTCGAAGTCGGTCCCGGCAAAGGCATCCTCACCGAGCTGCTCGCGGCGGCCGTGGCAACCGTGCAGGCGATCGAGATCGACCGGGAACTCGAGCCGTCCCTCGAGCCGATCCTCGCCGCGCATCCCAACGTGCAGTTGACCTGGGGCGACGCGATGAAGGTGCCGCTCGCAGACCTCGACCCGCAGCCGACGGCATTCGTCGCGAACCTGCCGTACAACGTCGCGACACCGCTGGTCCTCCGCTCCATCCCCGAGCTACCGACGATCACGCGCTGGTGCGTGATGGTGCAGCGCGAGATCGCCGACCGCATGTTCGCCGCACCGTCGACGCCCGCCTACGGCGCCGTCAGCGTCCTGATGCAGCTGGCCTGCGAGCGCACCGACCTGCACCCCGTTGGCCGCGCCGTCTTCGATCCGCCGCCGCG
>CAINDT010000374.1 GCA_903847495.1 uncultured Actinomycetes bacterium | reverse complement strand
GGGCATCATCGCCGGGCGCGCCGACCTCGTGCACACGATCGGCCGCCACCCGCTGGCCCGGGCGCTGCGGATCGACCGCCTCAGCCTCGCAGCGCTGCAAGCCACGCTGCGCCTGCACGGCGATCCGGCCCGTGCCCGCACTGCCGTGCCGGTGCGGCGGCTGATCAGCACCCCGCTCGCCGACGTACGCCGTCGCGCCGAGGCGCTCGCAGCCGCGACGGGCGGCGAGGTGGTCGAGACGGCCGCGCGCATCGGCGGTGGCGCCCTGCCGACGATCGACCTGCCGAGCGCGGCGTGTGCCCTGCCGGATCAGGATGGCGCGCTGCACGAGGCCCTGCGGACGGGCACGCCTGCTGTCCTCGGACGCCTGGAGGACGGCCTGCTCCTGCTCGACTGCCGCACGCTGCTCGACGACGCGGACGTCGCGGTCATCGCCGCGCGCGTCAGCGCCTGCCGATGACGCGCCACCTCACGCTCGGCACGGCGGGGCACGTCGATCACGGCAAGACGACGCTGGTTCGCACGCTCACCGGCACCGATACCGATCGGCTGGAGGAGGAGTACCGCCGCGGCATCTCGATCGTGCTCGGCTACGCAGAGCTCGCGCTCGCCGACGACCTGCGCTGCAGCATCGTCGACGTGCCCGGCCATGAGCGCTTCGTGCGCACGATGGTCGGCGGCGCCACCGGCATCGACCTCGCGCTCATCTGCGTCGCCGCGGATGACGGCGTGATGCCGCAGACGACGGAGCACCTCGCCATCCTCGGCCTCCTCGGAGTGCGTCACGCCGTCGTCGCGCTGACCAAGGCCGACCTCGTCGACGATGCACGCCGCGCCGCCGCGGCGCAGGAGGCACGGGCGGCGCTCGCCGCCACGCCGTTCCCCGACGCCGCCATCGTCCCCGTCTCCGCACCGACCGGTGCGGGCCTCGATGACCTGCTCGCCGCGTTGCGGCTGGCCGCCGCTTCGACGCCATCGCGCGGCGACGGCGGACGCGCCCGCCTCCCGGTCGATCGTTCCTTCACCCTGCACGGCATCGGCACCGTCGTCACCGGCACGCTCTGGTCAGGCACGCTCGTCGCCGGCACGACCGTCACCGTTGAGCCGTCCGGACGCGAGGTACGGGTCCGCTCGCTGCAGATCCACGGCGAGGATGCCGAACAGGCCGGGGCTGGCAGCCGCGTGGCAGCCGCGCTTGTGGGCATCGAACGCACCGACGTGCCCCCGGGCGCCGTCCTCTGGACGGGCCTGCCGGCAACGCCGTCCTACCGCCTCGACGTCGAACTCGCCGTCCTCGAGGGCGCCGAGGAGCCGCGCCGCGGCGAGCTAATCGAGGTCCTCCACGGCACGACGATCGCGCACGCCAAGGCCGTGCCGCTCGGCCAGAGCGGGCTCGCCCAGCTGCGCCTGACCGAGCCGATCGCGGCGCTCCGCGGCGATCGCGTGGTGCTGCGTCGCCTCGCCCCGCCCGGCACGATCGCCGGCGCCACGATCCTCGACCCACGCCCTCGCCGACACGCCGGCAGCGAAACCGACGTTGCGCGCCTGCGCACCTTCGCCACCGGCGATGCCAACGCGATCATCGCGGCGATGCTCCGCGAGGGCGCGGTGCGCGCTACCGACGTTGCGACGCGCGGACTCCTCGAGCCAGATGCGGCTGCGGCCGCTCTGGCCGCAGCTCCCGACACGCTCGTCTTCGGCGAGTGGCACGTGGCCCGCACGCGCTACGACGCGATCCGCCACGCCATCGAGTCACGCCTCTCCACTCGGGCGATCGAGCATCCATTGGACCCATCCGTGCCGATGGCGGCCCTGCTCAAGGAGACGCCGTGGCGCGACGCGCTGCTGGACCGGCTCGTTGAGGACGGCGTCCTCGAGCGCGATGGTGCCGCGGTGCGGCTCGCTGGCACCGGTGCGAGCGAGGGAGATCTGGCGGTCGCCGAGGGCGTGCTGGCGCGCCTCGACGCCGAGCCCTTCGCCACGCACCGCCAGAGCGAGCTCGTGGAGCAGCTGGCACTGCCGGCCGATGACGCCTGGGCCGTACTCGCGCAGCTCGACCGCAGCGGTCGGATCGCACGGCTGCCAGACGGCATCGCCGTCAGCGGGACGGCCTACGCCGAGGCCGTACGGATCGTGCGCGACCTCTGCTCCTCGGGCGGTGAGGTCACGCTCGCGCAGGTGCGCGACGCCACGGGTTCGTCGCGCAAGGTCGTGCAGGCACTGCTCGAGCGCATGGACGCAGACGGCATCACCCGACGCACGGGCGATACGCGGATCCTGCGGCGCGGCGCCCCCGGCGAGCGCTAGTGCGAGCTCTTGCGGCGGGCGCGACGCGCCTCGAAGCCCGCAATCACCGCGAACAGGGCGATGATGCCGATGATCAGCAGGATGAAGAACTCGGTGACGTACTCCTTGGGCGCACCCTCTTCGTTCGCGAAGGCGGCCGACGGGATCAGCAGCAGTGCCAGGAACGCGACGGGGAGCAGGCGGCGGAGCATCATCAACCTCGTGGAGTCAGTGGGCGTCGCGAATGCGACACGGGAAGCCTACCCGACCCTGCACCCGGCGGGCGAAATCGCGTCCTCGCGTATCCTTAGCTCTCAGCACGTCGAGTCAGGAGCCGAGATGGCGAAGGTGGCACAGTTCGAGAAGGGCAAGACCGTGGTGTTCGGGCCGGAGGGCTTCGCGCGCGTCGAAGGCATCGGCGAGAAGACCGTGCTCGGGAACAAGGTGACCGTCGTGGATCTCTTCGTCCTCGACTCCAAGATGAACGTCACCGTGCCCCTCGATCGTGCCGTCGAGCGCGGACTGCGCCTCGTCACCACGAAGGCTGCTGCCGAGCGTTCGCTCGAGGCGCTCGTCTCCGGCTACGAGGAGGCGATCCCGTGGAACCGCGACGGCCGCCTGCTCAAGGACCGCTTCGCTGAGGGCGAGCTCGACGCCATGGTCGAGGTCCTCGCCTCGCTCGTCGACACCGCCGAGACACGCAAGCTCAACGACGGCCAGCGCACGCTGATGGAGAAGGTCCGCAAGGCCTACGCCCGTGAGCTCGGTGCCGCGCTGAAGCTCGATGACGAGGCGACCGATGCCCGCATCGACGCCGCGATCGAGAAGCGCATCGCCGCCAAGTAGGTCCCGTGGCGCCTCCTGCACTGCTCCCCTGGACCGGTGACGAGGCCGCCGATCGGCTGCTCGCGCAGGATCCGAACGCGCTGCTGATCGGCTTCGCGCTGGATCAGCAGGTGACGGTGCAGAAGGCCTTCGTCGGACCGGCCGTGCTGCGCGAGCGGCTCGGCCACCTCGACCCCGCGCGCATCGCCACGATGGATGCCGACGCGTTCCTCGCCGTGTGCCGGGAGAAGCCCGCCGTGCACCGCTTCCCGGGAACGATGGCCGCCCGCATCCAGGACCTCTGCCACGTGATCGTCGACACCTACGGTGGCGACGGCGCACGCATCTGGACGGAGGCGACAAGTGGCGACGACCTCGCGGCTCGCCTCGGCTCCCTGCCCGGTATCGGACCGCTCAAGGTCACCTCGCTGATGGTGCTGCTCGCGAAGCAGTACGGCGTGGACCTGCCGGGCCTCACGGCGCTCCTGCCGTCGCACCCCACGCTCGGCGAGGTCCGTACCGCCGAGGAACTCGCCGCGTACCAAGCGGGCAAGCGCGCGGCGAAGGCTGCGAAGCGCGCCGCCGCCCAGTAGCATCGGGGCATGGGCAAGGGCTACGCAGAGGGACCAGCCGTCGAGGCTGCCGAGGAGGCGCGCGAGCGCATGTTGCAGGGCCCCGAGCCCGTCGAGGTGCCCAAGCGCCGCGCCGTCCTCGGCTCCACCGCCGCCCAGCCGGAGCCACACGTGCTCGGCTGGGAGGACGAGGTCGATGCCGACGCGCTGTTCGAGTCGGGCGAAGCCTGGGGTCTCCGGGTCGTCCTCATCGACGACCCGGCCTGACGTTCACGCCCCGGCGACGCACGCTGCCCGCGTCAGACACCCGCAAGCCAGCTCGGTCTGGACAACCTGGGCCCGGGCCCATGGTGTCCACTTGCACGCATGCGAAACCCGCGCAATCATGCGGATCTCGCACACGCCGATCTCGTAATTTGGCTCCAGTGCAGGGAATCGGGCCATGACATGGTGGGCCCGGGCCCATCACGTCCAGCGCCGCGCGAGGCCGCTGCTTGGAACGAGCTACTTCAGCGCCCAGGCACCCGTCTTGATGACCGGGACGCGCTCGCCCTTGGCGGTGATGCCGGTGACCGACAGGTCGTCGCAGCCGATCATCACGTCGACGTGGATCTTCGAGACGTTGAGGCCGCGATCGCCCGTGATGCGGGCGTCGGGGAAGCGCGTGGCGCCGTACGCC
>CAINDT010000373.1 GCA_903847495.1 uncultured Actinomycetes bacterium | reverse complement strand
TTCGACGGCGCGGATATCGCCGCTGTGCACCGCGTGATCGCGGACGCGCTGGCCTAGGCCGACGGCTCGAGGGCGAACCAGCCCTCACGGACGTCGAGCGTGAGGCGGTAGTGGTCGAGGAATCCCTCCTGGCCGAGCAGCCCGAAGGGCGAATGCCAGCCGCGGCAGAACCAGACGGTCGTGGGCATGGTGCCGGCGAGCGTCGTCATCGTCACCTGGGCGGGGCAGGCCTTGACGATCTGCCCGCCGAGCCCGAGTTGGACGCCCTCAGCGGCATCTAGGTCGAAGCCGATGAGGTTCGCCATCCAGCCGGGCAGTCTGGTGCGCGACGTGCCCGTGTCGATCAGGCAGGGCAGCGCAGCAGCCGGGTGGCGCTCGATGCTCACGCCGATCATCGGCCGCCGCATTCCACTCCCGTCTTCCGGCAGCTGCCCGAAGGCAAGGCGTCTCATTCGATGCACCAGACCGCGTCGGCGAACGACGGCTGCGTACGCGGATCGGGGATGTGGCGGAACGCGTGGACATCCGCGGCGGTCTGACGCAGTCGGGTGGCGAGCGCCTCGGGGTCGTCGTCGGAGTCCACCACATCCCCGGTCTGGGAAAGCGCCACCCACCGACCGATGTACTCGCGGAAGAGCTCCTCCTGCGTCGGCGCAGGGCTCAGGTGCACGAGCTGCTCCACGAGCGCGCGGTGCGCCGGGGCGAGCGTGTACCGGTCGGCCTCCTGCTCGACGATGCTCGCGGCTCGCAGCTGGCGCAGCGCCGTGGACACGGCCGACTTGGCGCACTGCGCGGCGCGGGCCAGCTCGGACACGGTGCCGGGCGCCACGAGCAGCGCCTCGAGCACGCGGACCCGGGCGCGGCTGCCAAGCAGGTGCTCGGCAGGTGTTCGCAATTCGTAGACGCCCATGAACATGATCCTAGTCCATGGTTCGCCGTTCGTCCATGCCGCTCTCCCGACTCGGCATGCTTCCGCCAAGTCCGAGATCCAAGGCCTCTCCGCACATCCTCTGCTCGTTCACGGACCGATCGTCCTCGTCCCGCTCGTCGTGGTCATGGCCGCCCTTGCGACGTACTGGACCATCCAGACCGGCCACTCGGGCGCGGAGTCCGTGTGGGGCGACATCAAGCTGGTAGAACGCGGCGACGAGGCGTCTCGTCGCCGCTCTCTCACGGAGCGGCGACGACGAGGGTGGTCTTCGCCGAGGTGCCGACGGCCTGCTTGCCGGTCGGCGTGACGCTGACGTTCCACTGTCCGCTCAGCACGTTGACGGTGCAGACGACCTGTGCCGAGTCGCCGAGGCACTTCGCGGCGAACTGCCGGCCCGTGCTCTGGCGGATCGCGCTGATGCGGTACTCGACGCCGGCCATCGGGGCGAGCGTCGCAGTGATCGTCGTGCCGTTGACGGCGTAGACCGGATCGGGCGCCGGCAGCGGCTTGATGACGGTCGCCTTCGAGCGGATCTCGTACGTCTGCGGCGGCAGGTTGCCGTCGGGCTCGACGGTGGAGAAGCCGACGAGGTAGAGGTACTGATACTCCGTCTCCTCCTTGTGCACACGGCCGCCGAGCGTGAATGTCGTCGCGGTCGTGGTCGTGTTGAGGTTGCGGAATGCGCGGTTGCACCCGAGCGTCGAGAGCGGCGCAGCGTTCGTGTTGCCGACCTTGTCGGGGCAGATCCACGCCTCGCTTGCGAACGCGAGCTGAGT
>CAINDT010000372.1 GCA_903847495.1 uncultured Actinomycetes bacterium | reverse complement strand
GATGTGCGTCAGGTCCAGGCACACGGCGGTACCGCGGAACCATTCGAGCGGGCAGTTGTCGATCGTGTCGCCGTTCGGCCCGAAGTGGATCGGCGCATCGACGTGTGTACCGACGTGCTCCAGCATCGAGATGTAGTTGACGGCGTACGTGAAGGGATCGCCCTCCTCGCCGAGGCCGGCGGCCTTCGCCTGCTCGTGGTTGACGTACGGGAGGATGATCGGCGAGGGGAACAGGGCATGCGCGGGCATGCCGTTCTCGATGCCGACGGACAGGTCGATGAGGGTTCCCATTGCAGGCTCCTTCCGGTCAGGCCGTGACGGCCCGACCCTCCATGGTCTCCTCCCACGCCAGGGCGGCGGCGAGGACAGTCGTGTCGTCACGTCCCGAGATCATCAGGCCGTCACGCGTCGTGCAGGACGGCCAGCCGAGGTGGTTGAAGGCGCGCGTGTAGGGCGTCATCTTCAGCCGCAGCTCGAACGTCTCCGGATCGGCCACGTTCGGCAGATCACACGGGATCGTGGGGTTGATCAGGATGTCGTGCGACAACTCGAGCTCGCAGATGCGCTCGTACTCCTCGAGGTCGCGCTGCGCCTGCAGGTACGCCATCGCGGTGATGTTGCGTCCGAGCGTCAGCTTGGCTTGCAGGTCCGGCGAGTACTCGTCCCACCGCTCCTCGATGAACTCGCGGTGCGTGTCGGCGGCCTCGGCGGCGAACAGCGGGAACAGCGCGCCGTAGTCCGGCAGCACGGCGTCCTCGACGTGCGCGCCAAGCGCGGCCATCTTGTCGGCCGCCGGCGTCGGATGCAGGACGCCCACGCGCAGACCGGCGAGCGTCGGGGTGGGGCGCTCCATCACGCCGAGCACCTCGAGTGCGAGCGCGCACTCCTCCATCGTGCGCGCCATCGGCCCGGGGTGATCCATCGACTCGATCAGCGGGAAGCATCCATCCGAGGGGATCAGGCCCCACGAGCCCTTGTAGCCCGAGACCCCGCAGGCGGCCGACGGAATGCGGATCGAGCCGCCGGTATCCGTGCCGAGGGTGATCGCGAAGAGGCCGGCGGCGAGGCCGGCGGCCGACCCGCCCGACGAGCCGCCGGCGATCTTGCCCGGATGCCGCGGATTCTGCGCGAAGCCGTAGTGGACGTTCTGCGTCGTCACGCCCCAGGCGAACTCGCTCAGGTTCGTCTTGCCGACGATGATCGCGCCGGCGTCGACGAGGCGCTGCACACTCGAGGCCGTCGAGGTCGGCACGTGGTCGCGCAGCTGCGCGGAGCCGGCGGTGGTGCGGATGCCCGCGGTGTCGAACAGATCCTTCGGAGCGAACGGCACCCCGGCCAGGGCGCCCGTGCGGCGGTGCTCCGGCAGGTTGCGCGCGTCGGCGAGCGCCTGTTCGGCGGTGACGGTGATGAAGGCGTTGAGGTCCGAGCGCTCCGCGATGCGGTCGAGATGATGCTGCGTGACCTCCTCGGCCGAGACGTCGCCGTCGCGGACAGCTGCTGCGATCTCGAAACAGCTCCAGTCGTGCAGGGGGGCATCGGGCAGGTCGCTCACGTGATGTGCTCCTCGATATCGCCGCTTGGGACGGGAGTGTCCTCTGCGCGGGGGTGGTTGACGATCGCGACGCCGATGATGGCGATGGCCATGCCGATCAGCGTCAGGGTGCCGGGGATGTTGCCGCGGGCGATCTCGATGATCGCGGCGACGACCGGAGGGAGGAAGCTCCAGGCCATCACGCGTCCGGACGTCCAGCGGGACAGCGCGATGAAGAAGAACGCGAAGGCGATCAACTGGGAGCCGATACCGAGAAAGGCGAGGCAGGCCCAGAGGGTCGGCGCGGACCAGTCGGTTGCGCCTGGGTCGCCAACGAGGAACACGGCGGGGATCGTGAGTACCGCACCGCAGATGAACTGCGCGGTCGTAAAGCCCCAAAGCTCCGTCTCCACCTCGTGCACGCTCATCCAGCGGACGAGGACGCTGGCGGTGGCATGACCGAGCGCGCCGACGAGCACGGCGGCGATGCCGAACGCGAATTCAGCGCCCGAGCCGACGCTGCCCGGATCGGACAAGACGATCACGACGACGCCGACGAAGCCGACGGCGAGACCGAGCCCGCGCAGGAACTTGACCTTCTCCTGCAGCGCAACGCGTGCCATCAGCACGGCGAAGAACGGGGCGGAGTTGATCAACACCGCCGTCACGGCGGGGCCAGCGGTCTCCGCGCCGATGCCGAGACCAGTCAGGGCAAGCGTGGTGGCGCCGAGTCCGACGATGCCGGCGTAGACCCAGACACGGAGCGAGCGCGGCAGGCGGCCGCCGATCAGCGGCAGCAGCGGCAGCAGGATCAGCGCGGCGATCAGGGGTCGCGAGATCGCTGTGATACCGACGGAGGTGTAGTCGAGCGCGACGTCGGTCACGTTGAAGGCGGCACCCCAGAAGAACACCGTCACCATCAGGAGCACGGGTACTGGCACGCGGGAGAGCAGGGAGGTGTCGTTCATGCCCTGTACCGCGTAGTGGCCGCCGACGCTCGTGTCCGCATCAGGCGATGTGCTCGTCGATGTCGCCGCTCGGCACAGGGGTGTCCTCGGCGCGGGGGTGATTGACGATGGCCACGCCGACGATCGTCACGGCCATGCCGATCAGCGCGACGGCGCCCGGGATGTTGCCACGCAGGATCTCGATCACGCCGGCCACGACAGGAGGCAGGAACGACCACGCCATCACGCGACCGGAGGGCCAGCGGGCGAGCGCGACGAAGAAGCAGGCGTAGGCGACGAGCTGCGGACCGATGCCCAGGAAGGCCATCGACGCCCAGAAGCCGGGCGCATCCCACTGCGTCGACCCGGGGTCGCCGGACAGGAGCGCGAAGGGGATCAGCAGGATGGTGCCGCAGAGGAACTGCGCGAACGTGAAGCCCCAGAGATCCGTCTCGATCTCCTTGACGTTCATGTAGCGCACGACCACGCTCGAGACCGCGTAGCCGACAGCACCGATCATCACGGCGACCACGCCGAAGATGAACTCGCCGCCCGAGCCGGTCTCGGTCGGGTTGGAGAGCACGATGATCACGACGCCGACGAACCCGACGACGAGGCCGATGCCGCGCAGCAGCTTGATTCGCTCGTTGAGTGTGATGCGCGCGAAGAGCACGGCGAAGAACGGCGCCGAGTTGAGCAGCACGGAGGCAATGGCGGGGCCGGCGTACTGCGTTCCGAGGCCGAGGCCGGCGAGCGAGAGCGTGGTGGATCCGGCGCCGACGATCAGCGCGAACAGCCAGATCGTCTTGGAACGGGGGAATGTGCCGCCGAGCAGCGGCATCAGGGCGAGCAGGAGGACGGTCGCGATGCCAGCGCGCAGGAACGTGATGATGCCGGCCGGCGCGTAGTCGAACGCGATGTCCGTGGCGTTGAACGCGGCACCCCAGAAGAACATGGTGATGCCGAGCAGGATCGGCACCGGGATGCGTCCCATGAACGAATCAGTCATGTCCCCTCCTCAAGGGTGCGTCCGGTGGGGGCACCGAACGCAAGCCGGGTCGGTGGGCGCGCGTCGTGAGCGCTCACCGACCCGGTTCGTGCGCTAGACGAGCGGGCTGGTGCCGGCCATCCAGATGATCACGCGCTGGAACTTCCCGTCCTCGTTGAAGTCGAAGAAGTTGCAGTTGTGCATGTCGTTCTTGGTGCCGTCGAGCAGCTCGCCGATGTAGCCCTGCT
>CAINDT010000371.1 GCA_903847495.1 uncultured Actinomycetes bacterium | reverse complement strand
CGTACGTTAGGTCTGGAGCGCCAGTGCGCTTGCAGGAGTCTACCGGCGCGTCGCGCCGAACCAGCCGAAAGGGAACCGCATGATCGTCGAGCAGCCGCAAGAGGTCCAGGAGCTTCCCGAGTACCAGCGCCTGATCGAGGTCGGCAACGAGCGGGGCACGCTGGCCTTCGGCGAGATCGTCGAGGCCCTTGCGGAGCACGAGCTCGAGCCGGAGGCCATGGACGCCGTCAAGGGCATGATCGAGGCCGAGGGCATCGAGATCATCGAGGACAACGACCGCCCGGCCGAGCCCACCGCGCTCGAGCGCCGGCTCGCCTACGAGGGCACCACCGACTCCCTGCAGCTCTTCCTCCACGAGGTCGGCCGCTATCCCCTGCTGACGAAGGCCGACGAGATCCGTCTCGCCAAGCGCGTCGAGAAGGGCGACATGCAGGCCAAGCAGCAGATGGTCGAGTCCAACCTGCGCCTCGTCGTGTCGATCGCCAAGAACTACCGCGGTCAGGGCCTTGGCTTCCTGGATCTGATTCAGGAGGGCATCCTCGGCCTGATCCGCGCCGTCGAGAAGTTCGACTGGCGCCGCGACCTCAAGTTCTCGACGTACGCCACCTGGTGGATCCGCCAGGCCGTGGCGCGCGCCCTGGCCGACAAGAGCCGCACGATCCGCCTCCCCGTCCACGTTGTGGAGCGCCTCCAGAAGATCAACCGCGCGGAGCGCACGCTGATGCTGCGCCTTGGCCGCGAGCCTTCGAACGAGGAGATCGCCGAGGAGGCGAAGCTCCCCCTGTACCAGGTGCTGGACGTCCGCAAGGCTGCCCGCTCCCCCATCTCCCTCGAGGAGCCGGTGGGCGATGAAGGCGAGTCGAGCTTCTCCGACTTCCTGGCCGACAGCGAGGCCATCGATCCGATGGATGCCGTCTCCGATCAGCTGCGCCACGAGGCGCTGCAGGAGGGGCTCAACGCCCTGCCGGAGCGTCATCGTCGCGTTCTCGAGCTGCGCTACGGCCTCGACGGGCTGGATCCGCGCACGCTGGACGAGATCGGTCGCGAGTTCGGACTCACGCGCGAGCGCATCCGCCAGATCGAGGTCGAGGCGCTGCGCGAGCTCGCCGCGATCCGCGAGATCCAGGGCCTTCGGGCCGTTCCGGGAGCGTAGACTCCACGGGCGGTACCGATCCGCAGCGGGACGTGGCGCAGCCTGGTAGCGCACGCGCTTTGGGAGCGCGGGGTCGTCAGTTCGAATCTGACCGTCCCGATCCTGCGGATCGGAGTCTCTATGCACTCGCGGGCGGCCTGCCCGCCCTTGAGCGCCTCACGACGCGGTTCTACGAGCGCGTCTTCGCCGATCCCCTGCTGCGGCCGCTGTTCCGCGATCCCGCCGACCCGCACGCCGAGCGCCTGACGCTGTGGCTGGCCGAGCTGCTCGGCGGTCCGAAGCTCCACACCGAGCAGCGCGGCGGCTTCGACGTCATGCGCGGAGCGCACCACGGTCTGAAGATCACGGGCGAGCAGCGGAGTGCCTGGGCCGACCACATGCACGCAGCGGCCGAGGAGATCGGCCTCAGCGAGGACTTCCGTCGTGCCTTCATGCCCTTTATCGAAGGCGGCAGCACCTTCTGCCAACGCGTTTCGTGGCCGCGCGATCAGCGCTGGGCGCGCTGATCCATACACTGACGGCGCAATGGACGCCGTCTTCTCGGATGCGCTGAATCCCCGGTCGCTGCGACGGCGCCAGTGGTGGCTCGCGGCGTCGGCCCTCGCCGTGGTCGTGACGCTCGGGGCGCTGCTCTCGTCCGTTGTCGGCGTCGTCGGAACGGCGGTCAGTCCGATCTACCTGCCGCTGGGCATCGGCGTGGCCGTGCTGGCCCGCGGTGGGCGCTCGCTCTGGCCCGGCTTTGTCGTCGGCGATGCCGTCGGACTCCTCCTCACCGTCGATCGCAGCCTGCCCATGATCGCGTTGTCGGTCGTCATGCACGCGACGATCCTGCTCGTCGGAGCCTGGCTGATCCGGCGCGAACGCGCCTGGCTCGAGGATCTCGGTGGCGCGGTCCGTTTCGTCGCGCTCGCGCTGGGCCTGTCGATCACCGGCGCACTGCTCGGGTTGGTGGTGCTCTGGCTCTCGGACGGCTTCGGCAGTGCGTACGGGCCATTCGGCGACCTCATGGTCTGGCTGATGGGCGATCTCGGCGGCTATCTCGTGGCCGGTGGCCTCCTGCTCGCGTGGCTCCGGCCGGGGGCGCGCGCCGAGCTCCGGCGTGGGTCCGCACTGGTGGGCTTCGCGGTGGTCTGTCTCGTGAGCGTGGGTAACATCGTCGGGCACACCCCCGTGATCGGCGTGCTTGGACTGCTCGGCGCCGGGCTGATGGCCATGCGGTTCGGGACGCGCTGGGGCTCTGCCAGCGCAGCGGTGATGCTGCTCGCCCTGCTGGTCGACGCGGCACGCAACACCGGCGACTTCGGCGGCGTCACACCCGACGCGGACGCCTTCAATGCGATGCTCGCCGTGGCGATTACGGCGAGTGCGTCCCTGTTGCTCGGCGGCTACCGCGAGGGGGTGCCGATGGCGCCGCCGACGGCGGCGCTGGTCGTGGGCATCATGGCGGCGACCATGGTTGGTGGCGGTGTGGCGACGTTCGCGTCGAGCCGGTTGACGCTCGATCGGGGCTTTCCCCTGGCGACGGCGTCGATCTTCTTCCTCGCGAGCGCGAGCGCCCTCGCGCTGGTGCGGGGCGCACGCACGCCCAGCCCCGCCAGCACGCGGCGCGGGATCGGCATCGCCGTGGTGGCGGGTGCGCTTTCGGTCGCGGGGCTGGCGCTGTACTTCGCGTCGCTGCCGCAGCTCGGCGTCGGCTCCGCCACGGGATTGTCGATGACCGCACCCGCATTCATCGTGCTGATCGCCGCCGGGCTCACGCGTCGCCTGCCGCCGCTGCTGACGATTGCGGGGTGCAGCGCCATCGCCGTCGGTGCGGTCGCCATCGCCGTGGCCGGCGGCGGTGGCGACGCAATCGGAATTCCCCTGGCGATCGGCGGTGCCGTGGCCTTTGCCGCGTTCGTGACGCTCCTCGCCGTCGCGCTCCGTCAGGCACATCCCGTCGACGTCGCCGTGACCGTGGCGCTCACCGCCAGCGTCGTCGGCGCGATCTTGGCGCTCATCGTCGAGGGGCGCGAGGGATTCGCGGTCTCGCTGCCGGCGCTCGGCATCATCGCCTTCGGCGCGATCGGCGGCGGTGCGCTGCCCACGCTGGTGCGCGCCTGGTCGCTGCCGGCGATCGGAGCGCCCGTGGTGGGGGCCCTCGGCGTGCTCTCGCCGGTGACGACCATCGTCTTTGCGATGCTGCTGTTGGGGACCGATCGCTCACCGCTGAAGGTAGCCGGCGTGACGATCATCGCGGTGGGAGCCGCCACCGCGGCGCTCGCGCCGATTCTGGTGCGGGAACGGGCGCGTTAGGCGGTGGCGATCGGCGGGATGTGCCCCGCGCGCTGTCCGGCGCGGTTGGCCCACTCCATGCCCGCGCCCAGGACGATCAGGCCGACCATCTGCCCGAGGTAGAGCGTCTCCAGACCACCAAAGCGGGTCAGCGTGCCCGCCAGCGCGAT
>CAINDT010000370.1 GCA_903847495.1 uncultured Actinomycetes bacterium | reverse complement strand
GCGATCGGCAGCACCACGGCTGCCGTCACGACGAGGACCCAGAACATGATCACCGCCGGCTTGGTCTTGGTCCGACTCGCCTTCTGCGTGAAGACGTTCGCGAACGCCCACGAGAACGCCGTGACCAGGCCGAGCAGGACGACCATGAAGCGTTAGTCGCCGAGCTCGGTGCGACGCCGATCCACGTAGGCCTTCAGCTCGGCGTGGAGATCGGGGTCGAGCGTGGGCGGGTTCTCCTCCCACGCCTCCTGCAGGCGGTTGAACTCCTCGAGCGCACGCTCGGTGGCGTTCTTGCCGCCCTTCTTCTGCCAGGCCGAGTAGTTGTCGGTCGTCCAGACGGTCGGGCGGTAGAAGCAGTCGCGGAAGTTCTCGAGCGTATGCGCGGCGCCGAAGAAGTGGCCGGCGTGGCCGACCTCGACGTGTGCGTCGAACGCAAGGTTCTCGTCGGTCCACTCGATCGGCGTGAATTCGGCGATCAGGTTGCGCAGCATCTCCGTGTCCATCGCGACCTTCGCGAACGAATGCACGAGGCCGCCCTCGAGCCAGCCCGTCGTGTGCAGCTGGAGGTTCGCGCCGGCGAGGAACGACTGAGCCATCGTGTTGAGCGACTCGAAGGCCGACTGTCCGTCGACCGCGGGGCTGGCGTTGAGGCCGCCACCGCCGGCGCGCCACAGGACGTTGTGGCGGCGAGCGATCTGGCCGGTCGCGAGGATGCCGAGCGCCGCCTCAGGACCGCCGAAGCCGGGGGAGCCGGACTTCATGTCGGTGTTCGACACGAACGAGCCCATGATCGCGGGACAGCCGGGGCGGATCGCCTGGACGAGCGCGATGCCCGCCAGCGACTCGGCCGTCTGCTGCGCCAGCGCGGCCGGTACGGCGACCGGGCCCATCGCGCCCATCATGATGAACGGCGTGATGTTCACGATCTGATTGCGCTCGGCGAGCATCCACAGCGACTCGAGCATGCGCGTATCGAACATCAGCGGCGAGTTCGCGTTGATCGTGCCGAAGACCGCGGCATCCTTTTCGAGCACCTCGGGACCGCCGAGGACCATCTCGGCCATCGCGATCGAGTCGATCACGCCGTTGAGGTGGATCTGCGCGGCGCCGACCGCGAGGTCGGTGTTCTCGTACATCGCCAGCTGCAGGTCGAGATGGCGCGAGTCGATCGGCTTGTCGTTGACTTCGATGATCGGATAGCCCGGCGTGTCGATCTCGGGCGTCATCTGCGCGGCGCGCAGCAACTGGACGGCGTCGGCAAGCGTGCCGTCGCGGCGGCCCGTCACGCCGTCGTCACAGAACGGCATCGACTGGCCGGTGCAGAAGACCATGTTGTCGCGGCCGAACTGCACGTTCTTCGCCGGATTGCGCGACAGCAGCGTGAACTCCGTCGGCGTCGTCTTGATCTTCTCGAGGATCCACTCGGGGTCGAAGAAGACCACCTCGTCCTCGACGCGCTGGCCCTCGCGGCGGAACAGCTCGAGCGACGGCTCGTGCACGAACTTGATCCCGACCTCGGACACGAGGCGCTTCCAGCCGCGGTCGATGGTGTCGAGCGCGTCCTCGGAGAGGGGCTCGAAGCGCGGGGTCCTGTTCACG
>CAINDT010000369.1 GCA_903847495.1 uncultured Actinomycetes bacterium | reverse complement strand
GTCGAGTTGATGTCGGAGGCATCCGAGCACACCAGGCCCGTGCTCGGGGCGCTGTTGGGCGAGCGGTTCAGCGACTGCGGGTTGTTGTACGTCTGCACCGCGCTGCCGTAGCCCTTCGGGTTCACGCCGAGGGCGTTGAACCAGTTGGCCGCGCCCCACGCGAACGAGGTGGACTCCGTGGTCGTCGTCGGCCCCGGACACGGGTTCAGCTGCTTGCTCACGCACGTCGGCGAGGTGCCGAAGTTGAACAGGCGCAGCTGGTTGCCGTAGCCGCCGCTGGTGTACGGCGTGAAGTTGAGGTAGTAGTTGAAGAACCACCCCGGGTTCACGTTCGTGATGCCGCCGCCCTGCTGGGCGCTCGCCGGCGTCTGGCTGTAGAACTTGGAGGTCGACGAGGCCATGCCCGCCGGCGCCGGGTTCATGATCGGCTTCGGCGAGAAGACCCCGAGCGGGATCGAGTTCATCGCCAGGCCGTTCTTCACCACGCCGAGCTCATCGCTGTACATGTCGCCTGGGTACGCCTGCATGATGTTGCTGCGCCACACGCAGAACGTCTTCGTGCTGGTCGTCGAGCCGGCGTTGCACACGGTCTGCCCCGCGCTGTTGGTCCACGCGCCGGCCGCGTTCTTGGCGCCGGTCAGGTAGCCCATGTAATTGTCGTACTCGTTCGAGAGGATGAACTGCTGGTACAGGACGGTGCCCCAGTAGGACAGGAACGTCTGCATCTGCTGGTTCTGCGCCTGCGTCCACCACTTCGAGGAGCCGGCGGTGTTGTACACAACCTGCTGCCACGCCGACTTGTTGCCGCCCGATGACCCCCACAGCGAGCCGTTCACGCCGCTGCCGCAGGTGGTATTGACGGTGTTCCACGTGGGGATGTACAGGCCCGTCACGGTTGGGTCCGTGGTGTCAAGCGGCGCGGAGGTGCCGTTGCCGATCGTGTCCTCGTACCCCTGCCAGGCGTTCGCACCGCCGATGGCATCCGCGC
Organism: uncultured Actinomycetes bacterium; assembly: GCA_903847495.1. Classification (GTDB taxonomy): domain Bacteria; phylum Actinomycetota; class Thermoleophilia; order Gaiellales; family F1-60-MAGs149; genus F1-60-MAGs149. The sequence goes on along the minus strand of CAINDT010000369.1, from coordinate 4,290 downwards.
AGTCCGTCGCATCGGTCAGATCCGCCGTCAGCGACAGTTGGTCGACCGCCTCCGTCAGAACCACGAGCTGCTCGTCGATGCAGAGGAGCTCGTTGTAGATCGCCGCGTTGGCGGCCTCCGCGCTCGACTCGCTGGTCGGCACGCCCGCCGCGGCAAACGCCATGCCAGTGATCGACGCCGATGCGCCCGACGGCGTGCCGGCGACCTTCATCAGCGCGCCAACACCGATCTCGGCGACGTCGGTGATCAGCTGATCCGACTGCGACGGGCTGCTGGGCAGCGGCGCCGAGCAGACCGGGCCGGAGCTCGACGACTGTCGCGTCATCGGGGTGCCGCCGCGGATCAGACGTAGCGAGATCGCGCCACTCGCGTTTGCCGACGCCGGACGCAGGTTCTTGACCTTCTTCTTCGCCATCGCTGCCTCGGCGACGTGAGCGGCGAAGGCGTCGAATCCGCCGGCACGGCGCGACGCGACGAGCAACTGCTTGAAGCCGACGTTGCGATTACGCAGACGGAGGATGTCCGACGGCACCGTCTTGCTGAAACCAAGCGCGCGCTCGACCTTCTCCAGCGCGGCGCCGTAGGCCTTGCGGGTATCCGCCGCCGCGATGTCTGTGGCCACCGTCGAGAGCAGGCTCACCTGCGTGATCGGCTCCTTCGTGGTGGCGTTGAACACCTTCGCCGACAGATGGCCCTTGAACGCGCCAAAGCGCACGAACCGGCCACTCGGCAGCAGCGCCGTGGCGGTGCCGCCCGACGTGCTCACCGTCAGCGGCAGCTTCGGCGACGTGCGGGACGAGAGATCAAACGCGTACGACCCCGTCTGAGACGTCTTACCCGTGGCGATGAGCTTGCCTGTGGCGTCCTTCAAGGTGATCTTCGCGCCTGCCAGCATGCCGCGCGGCCCCACGTACGACCATGTCCGGACGAGGTTGAGCGTCTTCGCCTTGGGCGCCGGCGCATTCTCCTGTGCCGCGGCGGTGCCGGTGAGCAGCGCGAGACCTCCGACCAGCGCGCTCAGCGCGACGATAATGGACCTGCGGGACATGGCGGCTCTCCTCAAGAGGCGGACGACATTCGTGATCGTACGAGATTCCGGCATCCGCTGACGGTAGGAAAGCCCTCACCCCGCCCACTCAGACGGAAGCCCCACTGCGCAACACACCGAAGCGGTGTGCCGGAACACCGCTTCGGCAGTGCCGTGGGCCGGCAAACGCGAACGGCCCCGCCTCCCACGCGGGGAGACGGGGCCGTCGGTGCCGCGAACTAGCCCTGGAAGGGGTGCTTCGCGTCGTACCAGTCGGCGATCTCGTCGAACGTGACCCACTTGACGCCGTCGTGCTTGTTGATGTGCTCGATGATGCGCTCGTGCATCGCGACGACATGCGGGCGGCCCGACACGTCGGGATGGATCGTCATCGTGAAGACGACGTCCTCCTCCTCGCGGTAGAGGTAGTCGAACTGGTCCATCCACATCTGCTCGATGTCGCGCGGATTCACAAAGCCGTGCGAGTTCGGCACCTTCTTCATGAACATCATCGGCGGCAGGTCGTCGAGGTACCACGACGCCGGGATCTCGATCAGTTTGGACTCGGTGCCGCGCTTGAGCGGCTCCATCCACGTCTCGGCGTCGGCCGAGTAGTCGATCAGCTTCCACGAGTCGCCGACGCGGACGCGATGGCAGTGGAAGTCCTCGTTCATGAGGGAGTGGTCGTACTTGATGCCGTGCTTGAGCAGCAGCTCGTTCGTGATCGGGGAGAACTCCCACCACGGGGCGACGTAGCCGGTCGGGCGGCGACCGCACAGCTCCTCGATAAGGCTGATGCTCTTGAGCATCACGGCCTCTTCCTGGGCCGGCGTCATCGCGATCGGGTTCTCGTGCGTGTAGCCGTGCATGCCGATCTCGTGGCCCTTGTCGGCCACGGCCTTCATGTCCTCGGGGAACGTCTCGATCGAGTGGCCCGGGATGAACCACGTGGTCGTGATGTCGTACTTGTCGAACAGCTTGAGCAGACGGCGCGTGCCGACCTCGCCCGCGAACAGGCCGCGCGAGATGTCGCACGGCGAATCGCCGCCCGCGTACGAGCCGATCTGTCCGGCGACCGCGTCGACATCGACGCCGTACGCGACCAGGATCTCCTTCGCCATTTCTCTTTCCTCCAGAACGTGCAGGTTTCTATGGGGAGACCGTACCTCCCGCGTCGCGCAGCGGCAAGCGGCGACCGGCGCGATGTGGAATGCTCAGATACATGTGCTCCCTCTGCGGAACTCTCGGTGCGGCCGCTCACTGGTCGGAGGGTGGCGGCGATCGCACCCAGGTGGGCGCGCGCCGCGAGGTGCTGCGCGAGCGCATCCGTCGCGTCGCGCTACTCAACCGCGTCCTCGCTCCTAGCCGCATGCACGTGGACGAGTGGGAGGAGACGGCCTACATCCTGCGGGGCCCGACAGGGCAGTCGGTGCTGTGCGGCGACCTCGCCGCGGTGTTCGCCGAGGTACAGCGCTTGCGCGGTGCGCCGCTCGATCCGCTCGACCCCGCACTCGTCGAGGCGCTCTCGGCATGAGCAAGGAACGTCTGCCGCTCACGCTGATCACCGGCTTTCTCGGCTCCGGCAAGACGACGCTGCTGGCCAAGTTGCTGCGCGACCCACTGCTCGGCGATGCCGTCGTGCTCGTCAACGAGCTCGGTGAGGTGCCGCTCGACCATCACCTGCTGCGCGAAGTCGATGAGAAGACGGTGATCCTCGACTCGGGCTGCGTGTGCTGCACGATCCGCACCGACCTCGTCGACGAGTTGCGCGATCTCGAGGTGCGCGTGCATCGCGGAGAGCTGCCCGCCTTCCGCCGCGTCGTCGTGGAGACGACCGGCTTGGCCGATCCGGTGCCCGTCCTCGCCACGCTGCTGCAAGATCCGATGTTGTCGGCGCACTACATGGCCGATGGCGTCGTCACGTGCGTCGACGCTGTCAACGCGCCGCTGCAGGCCGAACGCCAACCCGAGTGGACCAAGCAGGTCGTCGTCGCCGATCGTATCGTGCTGACGAAGACCGATCTCGCCGAGGCCGACGGCGCGGCAGCCGAGGCGCTGATCCGCGCGCGCAACCCCGTGGCGGAGATCATCACCGGCGTGAGCGGCGACGTACCCGCAGGGCGGCTGATCGGCCTCGGCGTGCTGGCGGAGGAACGCCGGGCCGAGCAGGTGACCGCCTGGCTCGATGCCGTCAACCACGGCCATGGACACGCGCACGAGCACGATCACGACCACCACGCCGGCGTGCACGCAATCGCGCTGCGCTTCGACGAGCCGCTCGACTGGACGATGTTCGCGCTCTGGCTCGCCATGCTGCTGCAGAGCCGTGGCGACGACGTCCTGCGCGTCAAGGGCCTGCTCGACACGGGCGCCGACGGGCCGCTGGTCCTGCACGGCGTGCAGCACGTGATCCACCCGCCGACACACCTCGCCGCGTGGCCGGACGAGGATCGCACGTCCCGAATCGTGCTGATCGTGCGCGGCATCGGGCGCGCCGAGGTCGAGGCGTCGCTGCGCGCCTTCGATGGGCTGGCGAAGGGCGCCGTGGCCGCGTAGCGGTGCGAGCGGCGGGCGGGAGCTGCGACCCCGCCGCTGCCATCGAGCCATGACGCGCAGATGCGCGCGCAAGGCGCGCGTGTCCGCATCAGACATGTGACAGCGGCGCTGGTACCGTAGGGGCATGGCGAAGCAGGCGAAGACGACGGAGAAGTGGGCCAAGCCCATCGCTCTGGCAATGGTGCCGCGCAAGGTAGAAGGCGGCGAAACCGTTGCGGAGATCTTTCGACGTCGGGCGATCACGCTCGGGCATCCGATTGACGTCGTCAAAGCCGTTGGCCGTCGGTGATCTCGGCACGCGGTGTCTTCACGGCAACGAATCACCCGGATGTCGCGCCACGCCGCGTGCTGATCGACACGACGCTCGTGGTCGAAGCGATGATCGCCGATCAACCAGGGCAGATGGAAGCCGCGGCCATCCTCGACAACCTCGCCGCGAGCGGTGCGGAGATCGTCTTCAACCGCTTGATGGAGATCGAGATGCTGCAAGCGGCGTCGTACGTCGCAGGCCGGCATGCACCAGGAAACCGCCGGGCGGGTCTGCGCGATGGCCGGGTGCGGCGACGCAGTCGGCGCATGGCGATCGACTTGCGCTCGACCTGGCACGACTTCCTCGACCGAGTGACCTGGCAGCGCATCGAACTCGAGGTCGTCACGGACGCGGTTCACGAAGTGATGTTCGGCACCGGACTCTCGTCGTACGACGC
>CAINDT010000368.1 GCA_903847495.1 uncultured Actinomycetes bacterium | reverse complement strand
TCAAGCGACAGGTGGCAGAGCGGACACGGCGTGACGATCACGTCGGCGCCGGCCTCCGTGGCCTGCTGCAGGGGCTGGACGAGCTCGCCGAGAGCGACGTCCTCGCGGGCGAGGACGATCGGGAAGCCGCAGCACTTGACCTTGGCGGGATAGTCGATCGGCTCGGCACCACAGGCCGTGATCAGGCGCTCGAGCGACTCGGGACGATCCGAGTTCTCGAAGCCGAGGATCTTGGCGGGACGCAGAATCTGGCAGCCGTAGAACGGCGCGACCTTGAGACCCTCGAGGCTCTGGACCGCGATGCTCTTGAAGCGGTCGTAGCCCTCGCCGGCCGAGACCTCCCAGAGGAGGTGGCGGATGTCGACGCCGCCCTGGTACGTGGCAGCGCCAACCTGCATCAGGTTGTCGTTGACGCGATCGAGCAGAGCCTTGTCCTCCTGCAGGGCCTTGTTGGCCTGGCGCAGGTTGAGGGTGCAGACGTTGCAGATCGTCAGGATCGTCTCGCAGCCCATCTGCTCGGCCTGGCCGAGGATGCGCGCAGAGATGTGCAGGTAGTAATCGGGCTTCGCCTCATGGATGTCGCCGGCACCGCAGCACGTGACGCTCGGCATCTCGACGAGCTCGATCTCGAGCTTCTTGGCGATGGCACGCGTCGAGGAGTCAAGCTCCTTCTGCGACAGGCTGGCGAGGCAACCGGGGTAGTAGGCGTAGCGATCCTGCATGTTCAGTCTCCCTGGACGGCGTCGGGGTGCTTGGCCGTGGCGCGCCGCGGCTGACCCTTCGCCTCCTTCTCAAGCAGCTTCCACAGCCGCTTGACCTCGTCATTGTCCTTCGCCTTGTGCGGCGAGAGCGGATTCGGCACCTTGCCGGCACGTGCGAGCTGCAGTGCGAACGGCATGTCCTTGATGGCGTTGACCGGGCCGATCGTCTTCGGCACGAGCTCGGTCTCGCGCAGGTAGCCACCCTTGTACGTCGAGTCGACGAACACCTTCGCGTGGCGGGCGCCCTCATCGCGCGTGAAGCCCTCCTTGAAGGACTCGGCGCCGAGCTTGGCGATCGCGTCGCGCGGATCGACGTGCTTCGGGCAGCGCTGGTTGCAGAAGTAGCAGCGGGTGCAGTCCCAGATGCCGTGCGAGCCGTTGAGGTCGCGCAGGCGCTCGCGCGTGTCCTGATCGCGAGCGTCGCCGACGAAGCGGTACGCCTTGGCCAGCGCCGCGGGTCCGAGGAACTCCGGATCCGACTCCATCGAGTTGCACTCGGAGACGCAGCAACCGCAGAGGATGCAGAGCGACTCCTTGTGGATCAGATCACCGTCGGCGGGATCAACGCGCCACTCCTTGTCCGGCACGTCGACGTCGCGCGTGTCGAGATACGGCTTGACGGCACGGATCTTCTGCCAGAACGGCGCCATGTCCACGACGAGGTCCTTGATGACGGGCAGGTTGCCCATCGGCGAGACCGTGATCGTGTGCCCGGCGTCGACGAACTTCTTCATCGGCGTCTTGCAGGCCAGCGCCGCACCACCGTCGACGCGCATGCCGCACGAGCCGCAGACCGCCATGCGGCAGGACTTGCGGTACGAGAGCGTGCCGTCGTGCGTGTCCTTGATCGCGTCGAGCGCGTCGAGCACCGACGCGGTCACCGGGATCGTCACCGTGAAGGTGTCGAACCGCGACTTCTTCGTCTCCGGGTCGTAGCGGCGCACGCGCAGCGTGGCCTCCATCTTCTCGGTGTCGTACGCACCCTTGAGGGTGGTGAAGTGAGCGTTCTTGATCTCGGCCATCTCAGTAGCTCCGCGCCAGGGGCTGATGCTTGGTAATCGTGACGGGCTTGTAGTCCAGCCGGACCTGCCCGTTGTCGTTCCAGTTGAGCGTGTGCTTGAGCCACGCGTCGTCGTCGCGCTCGGTGTAGTCGAGGCGCGAGTGGGCGCCACGGCTCTCCTTGCGGGCGAGGGCGGAGGTGACGAGGCAGTCGGCGCACTCGAGCAGCGAGTTGAGCTCGATCGCGGACGTCAGGTCGGTGTTGAAGACCGTGCCGTGATCGTCGATCTTGAGCGTCTTCGCGCGCTCACGCAGCTCGACGACCTTCTCCTTGCACTCGGTCAGCGCCTCTTCGGTGCGGTAGACACCGGCCTTGTCGTACATCGTCTTGGCCAGCTCCTCGCGCAGCACGCCGGGGCGCTCGCCCTCGGAGTTGCCGACGATCGCGGCGATGCGGCGATCCTCGTCGGCGAGAACAGACGGCTCGATGCGCGCGCCCGTGTCGCCCTGCTCCTTGACGCGCTCAGCCGCGAACTGGCCGGCGCGGCGACCGAACACGATCGTCTCCATCAGCGAGTTGCCGCCAAGGCGGTTGGCGCCGTGGATCGAGATGCAGGCGACCTCGCCCGCGGCCCAGAGGCCCGGCACGATCGTCTCGCCGTTGAGGTCGCAGTCGACGCCGCCCATCATGTAGTGGGCGCCCGGGCGGACCGGGATCGGCTGCTCGACGGGATCGACGCCGGCGTAGTCCATCGCGAGCTCGCGTGAGCCCGGCAGGCGGGACTGCAGCTTCTTCCAGCCGAGATGCGTCAGATCGAGCAGCACGCAGCCGTCGACGCCGCGACCGTCGGCGATCTCCTTCCACTCCGCGCGCGACACGACGTCGCGGGAGGCGAGCTCCATCGCGTTCGGCGCGTCGCCGACCATGAAGCGGTCGCCGTCCTTGTTGCGGAGATAACCGCCCTCACCGCGGCAGCCCTCGGTGATCAGGACGCCGTTCGACTTGAGCGTGGTCGGATGGAACTGCAGGAACTCCATGTCCTTCAGCGGCACGCCGGCGTTCCACGCGAGCGACATGCCGTCGCCGGTGCACGCGAAGGCGTTGGTGGTGCCGTAGTACATGCGCCCGACGCCACCCGTCGCGAGGATCACGTGGTTGGCCTGGATCGCATGGAGGCCGCCGCGCTGGGT
>CAINDT010000367.1 GCA_903847495.1 uncultured Actinomycetes bacterium | reverse complement strand
CGATCGCGTCTTCGATCAGCACATCAACGGCGGTACCGAGTCGCCGCTCGGCACGCCGCTGCACGACGCGGTCGCCGCGGCGCTCGAGGCGGCCGACCCGGGTGCAGTGCTCGTGCCGCAGCTCTCGACGGGCTTCACGGATGCCGCGTACATGCGCCAGGCGTTCGGCACTGTCGCGTACGGCTTCTGGCCGCTGCGGCACACACCGCTCGACGTCTACGAGGGCGGCATGCACAACAAGGACGAGCGCATCCATCGCGACGACCTCGGTCTCGCCACGATGATGCAGATCGACATCGTCCAGCGGTTGCTGGGCTAGCGCGAGTCCTCTACTTCGCCGGCGAAGCGGCGTGGATACATCCAACACGCCACGAAGGCCAGCGCAGCGACGACGAGGACACCGGCGATGGGTGCGAGCACGTTGCCCGTCGCCTTGAGCAGATACGTGGCAAGGAGCGCCGCCGTTCCGCCGAAAATCGCGGAGCAGAAGTTGTGAGAAATCGAGTGCCCGACGTAGCGCAATCGGGTCGGAAAGCTGCGGTTGATGATCGTGACCTGCGGGGTGTAGAACAGGCCGAGCATCGCCGCGAGGCCGGCTTGGCCGATCAGCACGAGGCCGGTCTCGTGGTGGGTCGCCAGCCACCAGAACGGCAGGCCGAGAATCAGCATCAGGCCTGCGCCCCAGAGTGCGACCCGACGAGCACCACGTCGGTCGGCCAGGTGCGCACTGATGAAGCAGAACACGATGATCACGCCGATGTCGAAGAGCGTCACGCACAGCGCCTGGGGCAGCGTGAGCATCTGCTCCATCGCGAGGAATGCGGGCATGAATGCGGTTATGAAGTAGATGGCGACGGACGCGAGCGAACTCGTGAGAAAGCCTTTTGCCATTTCACGGCGGACGTCGCGAAATGCCTCGCGCACAGGATTCCCGGCGGTGCCGCCCTCGGCCTGCAGGCGCTCGAACTCTGGCGTTTCGGAGAGCCCGCGGCGCAGGACGAAGGCGATCACCAGCAAGACGAGGTTCAGTGCAAAGGCGAGGCGCCAGCCCCAGCTCATCACGGCATTGGTGGGCAGCAGGCCAGTGATCGCGGCGGCGACGGCGGCACCGAGGGCAATGCCGACGTAGGTGACCCAGCCCGACCAGTTGATGGTTCGCGCGTAGTGTCCGGGCCGCGCTTGCTCAGAAAGAAACGTGTACGCACCCGCTACCTCGCCGCCGGCGGACAGGCCTTGGACGAACCGCAGGGCGATCAGCAGGATCGTCGCCCAGATTCCGATGGAGGCCGGCGTGGGGAGGATGGCCATCATCGTCGTGGGGCCGGCCATGAGGAGGACGGTGAGGATGAGCGCGCGTCGCCGGCCGATGCGGTCGCCGTACGCGCCGAAGATAATCGCACCGAGCGGACGCGCGAGGAACCCGACGCCGAACACGGCGAACGTCGCGAGCACCGCGGTAACTTGGTCGGAGCCCGGGAAGAACACGTGGGCCAGCACGACGGTGAACGCTCCGAAGACGGAGAAGTCGTACCACTCGAGCACGCTGCCGATCGCGCCTGCAAGCAGCGTCCGGCGCGGCACCCCTTTAGGTATCACCATTCAGTGAATAATGGACTAGCGCGTCTCGGCGGCGCGGAGTCCGGTCAGCGACCAGACGCCGAGAACGATGCCGCCGATGATCACCACGAGCCACGCCGCGAGGATGGGGCCGGGTGCGCCGGCCAGCAGCGCCCGGCCGCCTTCGAGCAGGAACGTCGCGGGATTGACGTCGGCGACGTGG
>CAINDT010000366.1 GCA_903847495.1 uncultured Actinomycetes bacterium | reverse complement strand
GTCGGGACACAGCAGCTCAAGAAGAATGCTGTCACCGGCGTGAAGGTGAAGGACGGCTCGCTGTCGAGTGCTGACTTCGTGGCGGGGACGCTGCTCAAGGGCGATACCGGTGCGACGGGAGCGGCCGGGGCGACGGGCGCGACCGGGCCGCAGGGCGAGACCGGCATCGCGGGGCCGGCCGGCGCGCAGTACTCGTCCGTGGACGGCGATTCCCAGACCAACCCCATCCTGTCCAATGCCGTTTCGGTGGCCTCAGGGACGATCTACCTTGACCAGGCGGGCAAGTACGCGATGTTCGCCCGCTTGGACACTACGCTGGCAGTCAACATTTGTGCCGGCGCGGCTACCCCGGTTCTCTTCCTACAGGTAGACGGCACGGTCCTTGCCAAGAGCGGGCGCACGTTCGCGGACGGCGGCTCTCAATGGGATGGTTTCGTGCTGTTCGGCAAGATGAACGTCGCGCAGACGGTCGGCAATCACACGGCCCGCGTGATGGCCGGTTGCACCGACAACTCGGCTCCCAGCTCGACGCCGACGCACTACAACGTCGCGTTCCTCACGATCACGGCCCAGTGAGCGCCCGCCGGGCGGCCGGCACCAAGATCGGATCGCCACCCTCGGCAAACGGCTGCGCCAACTCGCGGTACTGCTCGGACCCGTTGCCAAGGGCGAGCAGCGCGTTCCGCTTGAGGTAGCGCCCGTCGAGGTCGGGCACGTAGAGACGGCGGTAGTGCTCGAGCAGGTCCTCCTCAGAGGCCTCCAGCCACGCGTCGAGGCGCACCCAGCCGTCGGCTGAGGGCGTGCGGCCGGCCCGGCGCTCCGTCGGCCCCTGGTTGTACGGGCACACGTCCTGGCAGATGTCGCAGCCGTAGACCTGGTCCCCCATGCCCTCGGCGATCTCCTCCGGCACCTCACGGCGACTCTGCGACCAGTACGAGATGCACTGCTCGGCGTTGAGGACGTACTCCTCGTCAAGTGCGCCCGTCGGGCAGGCGTCGATGCAGAGGGTGCACGAGCCGCAGCCCTGCCGCACGGGCTCAGGTACCTCATAGTCGAGCGGTGCGTCGGTGATCAGCGTGCCGATCGAGATGAACGAGCCGAGGCCGGGTGCGATCGCCATCGTGTTCTTGCCGCCAAACGTTAGGCCGGCACGGCGCGCGCCTTCGCGGTCGACGTGGTGGTTGGCATCGACGTGGACGACGCTGCGATAACCATCGGCCTTGAGCGCATCGCGCACGCGTCCGAGCGCGTCACGTAGCGTCGAGTACGGATCACCCCAGGCGTACCGCGGCAGGCGCCCCACCGGCCCGTCGGGGCGTGGCGTGGCGGGCTCCCAGACCGGCAGGATCGCGCTGATCACCGTCTGGGCATTACGCACGGCGAGTTCGGGATGGCACGACACCTCGGGCCGCGCCGCCGTGAAGCGCATGTCGGCCCACAGGCCGCGCTCCACGCGATCGCGCAGCGCAGCTTCGACCTCGCTGTACGGCTCGGCGGGTGCGGCACCAAGCAGGATGTCGTCCTCGTGGACGAGCGCGGCGAGCGCCTTGAGCGAGGGCGTGGACACCGCCAGAGCGTATCCGTCGCGCGTGCGGACGCACACGGCCCCAGGCGTGCAGCGAGCGCCTGGCGATCCAGGGCGGCTCGCAGTGCTCCATGACATGGTGGGCCCGGGCCCACCATGTCATGGAGCACGAGTGGACCCCGTGACGCCCGGCGAGACCCAGGGCGCATGGCGTATCGACAGCGCGCAGGTTCGCGCGCATCCCGCGCGTGTGCGCGCCCGATGCGTGCCACCTCTCCCCCGATCCGAGGACGATGATCACGGGTACCGGCGGCGGTAGTGTTCTCCGCATGCCCGCTGCCGAGGATGAGGTCGAGATCTGGACGGACGGGGCATGCTCCGGCAACCCGGGCCCGGGCGGCTGGGCCGCGATCCTGATCTGGCGCGGCCACAAGAACGAGATCTACGGCGGAGAGCCAGAGACCACGAATAACCGCATGGAACTGATGGGGCTGATCAAAGGCCTCGAGACGCTAACGCGCCCGTCGAAGGTCGTCGTGGTGACGGACTCGGCCTACGTCGAGAAGGCCTTCACGCAGGGCTGGCTGCAGAACTGGCAGAAGAACGGCTGGAAGACCTCGGCCAAGAAGCCGGTCGAGACTCAGGACCTCTGGCAGGCCGCCTTGGCTGCAGTGGAGCCGCATGACGTGCGGTTCGAGCGCGTCAAGGGGCACGCGGGAATCGAGCTGAACGAGCGCGCGGACGAGCTCGCGGTGCTCGGCCGCGACGAGGCTGCACGGTACTGACCGCTTTTTTCCCGATCTGGGCTATGCTCCCGCAGCATTCCTAAAGGGAGATACAGGTCTCGTGGCACAGCAGGTTCGACGCAAGCGGAATACGCTTCCCCCCAAGAAGCGCAAGCGCGTCCAGATTTCGGACGATCAGATCCGCTACACCAATGTCGAGGGCCTCAAGCGCTTCCTGTCGGATCGCGGCAAGATCCGCTCGCGCCGCATGACGGGCCTGTCCCGTCGCCAGCAGGCGCTCGCCGCGCGTGAGATCAAGCGCGCCCGCGAGATGGGC
>CAINDT010000365.1 GCA_903847495.1 uncultured Actinomycetes bacterium | reverse complement strand
CTTGATGCGCTTGCCGGTGTGGCCGAGCCAGCGACCCTCGCGCACGTCGTCAGAGAACGCGGCCATGCGGTCGAGCACCTCGTGGACATCCTTGACGACGTCCTGGCCGTCGACGTGCAGCGTGGCCGACGTCGGCAGGCGCAGCGCGGTGTGCAGGACGGCGCGGTCCTCCGAGACATTGATGTGATCGCCGCGGAACATGGCGGCACGGCGGCCGGCCAGGTCGCGCTCCTCCGCGAGCTGCACGAGCAGCTGCAGCGTCTCGGCGGTGATGCGGTTCTTGGAGTAGTCAAGAAACAGCCCGGCGCCCTCGGCGGTGAGGGACTCGCCACGGGTTGCGTCGCCCGCAAACAGCTCGCGGAGCGTCATATCCTTGATGGTCTCGTGGTGGGCGGCGAGTGCCTGCCAGGCCGTAGTCGAACGCAGCATCGTCATGCGAGTGAGGATAGCCGTTGGACGATTCACAGGTGCTCGCAGCGCGTGCACGCTCACCGAACCGCTACCGCTGACCCGCCCTGCGTTAGAGCAGAACGCCGGGCGGATTCTGAAAGTCGGGGTGCTCGGCGTGAAACGCCCGCGAGCGCACCACGGTGCGCATCCACTCGTAGTGCAGCTGCTTGGCCACGACCGGGATCACGCCGGCGCGGCGCATGCGGTCAAGCCCGGCGGCGTGCGCACTGCCCGGCGAGCCGACGGCGTCCTCAACGACGGCGACGCGGAAGCCCTCGTCAAGCAGGCCGAGCGCCGACTGCGCCACGCAGACGTCGGTCTCGAGTCCCACGAGCACGGCGGTGCGACGACCCGAGTCGCGCACGGCGGGGCCAACGAGCGGATCGCCGCAGAGGCCGAAGACCTCCTTGCGCAGCACCGGTGCGTCACCGACGGCCTCGACGAGCTCGGGATGCAGACCGCCCCAGTCCTCGGGCGACTCAACCGACGCGATGATCGGGATGTCGCAGAAGCGCGCGCTCTCGGCAAGGAAGGCAATGCGCTCGAGCAGGCCGGCCTTGGTCTCGTCCTCGACGCGGGCCAAGAAGTCGGCCTGCACGTCGATGATCACCAGCACAGAGTCGTCGGGATCGATCAAGTGGCCCATGGCGCAAGTGTAGGAGATCAAGAAATGACCAGTTTGATCGGTATAGACAAACAGGTCGTAACGGCCTATGCTTCACCCATGGCTGTCGCTGTCCCTCCGCTTTCCATCACGCCTGCCACGCAGGCCAAGGCGACGTTTTCCGCGCTCATGCACGAGGTCGTCAACGGCCACCGCCCGCAGATCGTGCAGCGGTTCGGGGCGCGAGACGAGATGGTCCTGATCAAGACCGGCGATCTCGCCTCGTGGCTGGATGCGTTTGTGTTTCCCACCGAGGTGATGATGGAGAGCGGCGAGTTTGTCGCCACGCTGCCGCAGATGGGACTCGCCGGAGCGGGTTCGACCCTCGAGGCCGCGATCGACGAACTGGTTGAGGAAACGCGGGTCTACGCAGCCGACTACTTCGACCGGCCGGCCTTCTACGCGGCCACCGATCGTGGTGGCCATGCGCCGTACCTGCTCCGCTTCGCTCTGACCCCGCCGGATCGGCAGGCCGAGCTGCTGCTCGAGCACGGAGCGGCCGACGCCGTTTGAGACCGGCGTCCTTTGGAGAGATCGGACGTTTCTGCCGTATCGACGGCTGGCAGCTGAGCCGGATGGGACCGCACGAGATCTGGACACGTGCGCTCCCCGACGGCACGCTCGCACGCACGCAGATCTCCCACGATGCGGCCAAGACGCCGAGCCCCGGACGCTTCCGAGCAATCCTCCGCGACCAGCTGCGTGTCTCGGAGGATGCGTTCTGGCAATGCCTGAGCAGCGGCGAGCCCGCACCGCGACCGGCTCCCGTCGACCCGCCCCGCGGCACCGCTCTCCCAGCGCATCTCATCCGCGTCCTCGCACAGGATTTGCACCTCACGGCCGATGAGATCGCGGTGCTCACCTTGAGTGAGGCCGAGGCTCTTGTCCATCGGCGCTGGAGTGGTTTCGGCTAGCCTCGCCTTGTGGCGCTAACTCTTCCG